>CAVEUC010000022.1:0-8856 GCA_963619035.1 Lachnospiraceae bacterium GAM79 | reverse complement strand
TTTTTATTTAAAATATTCAATTATTTTTGATTATTATTTAAAAATTCATCCTTACTTTTATTATTCTTTTCTTTTAATCTTATATAATTAGCTTTTTTTAAATAATAGAAGCCAAAGAAAAATATAATTAAACCAATAGCTACAAACAAAACAAATAACCAACCCCATATACCATCACTAAGTTCTTTAATAGCTAAAGGTAAAGTCATAAATACTACAATCATTACTATTCCAATAAAACAAACTATAGATCCTACAATATAATAAAATATAGATTTTCTTTCTTTTTTCATATTATAAATTATATATGAAATTGGTTATAAAAGTTATTTTTAATTTTTAAAAAGTAAAAATATATTAATAAACCTTACTTATGCTATTATTTTAATATTATGAAATATTATTTAGCTCCACTTGAAGGTATTACAAATTCGTATTATAGAAGAATATTTTCTAAATATTTTAATAATGTAGATAAGTTCTTTATTCCTTTTATTAATCCTGCTCAATACAATTTATCTCATAGAGACTTAAGAGAAATAGATATAAATAACAATAGAATTAATAAAGATATCGTACCTCAAATAATATCTAATAATAGTAAAGAAACAATATGGTTAATCAACAAATTAAAAGATGATGGATATAAAGAAGTTAATCTCAATTTTGGTTGTCCTAGTGGGACTGTTGTATCTAAATATAGAGGGGGAGGTATTTTAAAAGATTTATCTTTAATGGATAATTATTTAAAAGAAGTATTCTCTTCTACTACTTTACCTATTTCTATTAAAATTAGATTAGGCATAGAAAATGTTTCGGAATTTGAAGACATATTAAAAATATTAAATAAATACGATATTAAAGAATTGATAATCCATCCTAGAACTGTTAAAGAAAAATATAATGGTGATTTACATTTAGACATATTTAATGATTTAAATAATAAAACTAATATTCCTATTGTATATAATGGGGAAATTAAAAATTTAGATGATATTAAATATATTCAAAATAGATTTCCATATTTAAAAGGAATAATGATTGGAAGAGGATTAATATCTATTCCAGATTTATTAGAAGATAATAAATTATTAACTGATGAAGAAAGAATTAATAAGATTAAGTGTTTTTATAATGAATTATATAATGAATTCCTTAATAAATTTGGATATAACAACACAAAATTCTTCGCTAAAGAAATATGGGTTCAATTAATAAATTATTTTGAAGTAGATAAAAAGACTAAAAAACAATTATTTAAATCAGAAAAACAAATCGATTTAGAAAACAATATAAATTATATATTTAATAACTGTAAAATTAATAAAAATATAGAAAGTGGTATTAAAAAATACATTAAAAATAAGTATTAATTTTTAACATTTTCAGTGAAATGTAAATGTTTCATTCAGTAAAATGTAAATTTATAAACTATCTATATATTTATTAATAAATAAAAATGAGGTGATTTCTCACCTCATTTCAGTTTTAATATAAAATATTATTTTCTAATACAACCAGATTTAATTGCAGCTTCTTTTACTGCTTTAGCAACATTTTCATGAGCTTTTTTATCAAAAGCAAATGGAAGAATGTGTTCTCTACTTAAATCTTTATCATCAATTGTATGAGCTATTGCTAAACTTGCTGCTTTCATCATATCTAAATTGACATCATTAGCATTAGCATCGATTGCTCCTCTAAATAATCCAGGGAATACTAATACGTTATTGATTTGGTTAGGATATTGACTTGATCCAGTTCCAACAATATAAGCTCCAGCTTCTTTAGCTTCATGAGGATCGATTTCAGGAATTGGGTTAGCACATGTAAATAATATTGGTTTTTCATTCATTGATTTAACCATATCTTTAGTTACACAATTTGCTACGCTAACACCAATAAATACATCACTATCTTTCATCGCATCAGCTAATCCACCTTTAATATGTGTTAAATTTGTAAGCTTAGCAATTTCAACTTTAGATGCATTTAATCTAGGATCACCTTCACAAATAATTCCTTTAGAGTCACAAATAATAATATTTTTTGCTCCTGAGAATAATAATAATTTTGCAATTGCAATTCCAGCTGCTCCAGCTCCATTGATTACAATTTTTAAATCTTCAATCTTTTTATCAACTAATTTTAAAGCGTTTGTTAATGCTGCTAATGTTACGATTGCAGTACCATGTTGATCATCGTGAAATACAGGGATATCCAACTCTTCTTTTAATCTTTTTTCAATTTCAAAGCATCTAGGAGCGGAAATATCTTCAAGATTTATTCCACCAAAGCTTCCTGAAATAAGTTTTATTGTTTTAATAATCTCTTCAGTATCTTTACTTTTAATACAAATTGGGAATGCATCAACATCACCAAATGCTTTAAATAAAGCGCATTTACCTTCCATAACAGGCATACCAGCTTCAGGACCGATATCTCCAAGTCCTAAAACTGCTGTACCATCTGTTATAACTGGAACTGTATTCCATCTTCTAGTTAATTTAAATGATTCTTTAACATCTTCATGTATTTTTAAACAAGCCTCTGCAACTCCTGGAGTGTAAGCTAATGCTAAAGCTTCGTTACTTGAAACATCTACTCTCGCTTTAGTTTCAATTTTACCCCTCCATTCGTAGTGTTTTTTTAAAGATTCTTCCTTAACGTTCATAATTTATTTTCCTTCCTTAAATTAATCTTTACATTGGAATATATGATACTGAAGCGCTTATTGACATCATGATGAAGATCATACATGTAAGAATTGCTCCAAAATATACATTTCCACTCTTCTTAAATAAATATCTATTAACAATTGGTAATACGAACATCATTGGAATTAATCCGAATACCATATTGATAAATAACCACATTTCACTTGTGTCTGTAGGTGAGTAATATCCATAGAAAACTGTACCTGTTTTAAAATATACAAAGTAATTAACTACAAGGATAAATACTAATCCGATGCTATTAGATATCGCTCCTAATAACATAACTTTCCATTCACTCCAACCTTCTGTAGCCATAGATAAGTTAACCCTAATTGAATTAGAAATATAGAATACGAAGAATGGGGCTAAGTAAATCAACCAAGTTACTAACATTCTAGGATTTAAAGGTGCTGCACTAATAAGCATAAATCTTAAATCTTGATGGAATGCAAGATACATTACTTCGATTACTCCGTAGAATAAGAAGAATAATACGACTGCAAATCCAATTGATAATAGTAAATCTTTCCAATTGATTTTTAACATCTTGAATCTATACCAAGAAATATATTCTTCTTGTTTAGATAGTTTGTAATATAAATTTTCAATACCTTTAACAGCAAATATTAATATTAATCCGATCGCACCATTGAATAACGCCCATAACATAACTGCGTTCATCATTCTAGCAGGGAAATAGAATGTAAATGTATTGCTTGCTGCATCAGGGAACCAATCCATTGTAAGTCTTGCTAATGGAATATAGTCTAAACATGCGATTATTGCGGTTACTACAACTGTAGCCCAGAATATCGCTTTATCGAACATTCTCTTTTTACGAGGTTTAGCTTCTTTAATATATTCTTCTCTAGTTACTAAACTAATATCTTTACCGCTATATTGAACTTTTTTAAGATTTTCATATTGTTCGCTAACTTCTCTAGCTTCTTTAAATCTCTTAAATATTGGTAATACATCAATTAAGAAACCAGCCAATGCGAAGATAAATAAGAATCCACCAACTAAAGCAACACCATTAGAACATTCTTTAACCATCCAAGTTTGACTTAAATCAGATAAACTAGTATCCATATTTAAAGTTCTTCTAAAGAAATTGATTGTATTGCTTATTGATAAAGGATCGTACATTTCAAAGCAATGGTTAATATCTTCTTTATGGATAACTCTATAAGTTCCATCGCTCATTGAACCATATTCATAATCTAATATAGCTTCATCATATCCTAAGTTAGAACCATTAACTTCATTAATAAATCTAGTTGCAATTACTTCAAAAGCGCTTGTAGAACCTTGATATCTAAATGCACCTTCATCGTAATATGCGTAACTCATAGCAGCGTTACATCTTAAATTTTTAAATTTATTAGCTGCGCTTACTTTAATATATCCACTAATATAAACTGATTTAATTATGGATTCGCTATATGAGTTTCCTGCAAATAAAGCAGCTAAACTATTGACGTTTCCACCTCCAGCACTATGTCCAACAGCACCGATATTGTCTCTATCAATATAAGAATATTTTTCAGTGTTATTATAAACATATTGAAGTAAATAATCTAAACCATTATCTCCAACAGTTGATCCGATTTGTTCTCCATCTTCAGTATAACCACTATATGTAGTTCCACCTTGTTGACCTGGATCGATTGTAAATACAACTGCATTTCTTCTAGATAATTCAATTGCATATTGGCTCATCGTAGCTTTAGTTCTAGTAAATCCTGGCATTACGATAATCATTGGTAAAGGATTTTCTACAGTTGCATTTTTAGGTTTATATTCAGTTACTGTATAGCTTAACGCATCGCTTTCAATAACTGCGTTAACTCCATTTAATGCATTTTCAGTTCCTGCATTAAATTCTTCTGTCATCGCTTTAGTTAATGTAAAATCATTAACTTCAACTTTGTATCCGCTAGTTTCTCCAATTTGAGCTACAAATGAACCAGATAAAACTAAACATAATCCAACACATGTAACTATGAAATTAGATTTTTGATACCATTTTTTAACTTTCTTTTCTTTTTTAATTTCTTTATATTCAGGATTGATAACTTCAATATATTTATCTTCTTTATCCTTATTTAAATAAGCTATTAAATTTAATACGAATGAAGGTAAATAAACTACACTAATAATTGTATTAACTAAAAATTTAGTTTTTAATTTTCCTTCTAATTTTTCTTCTTTAATATATTGATTTAAATAAGATGAATAAAGTGAATTAAATAGTGAAATCCCACCTAAAATCAATGTTAACCAATAAAATAAATTACCGACTGAAAATAATAATGCTGTTAAGACTAAATATAAGAAAGCAATTACATAGCCAATAACAGTTGAAGCTTTTACTAATTTATATCTATATTTCATAATGTTCTCCTATGCTAATGACTTGTGCCCATCTTCAGTTTGTAACCAACTAAAGACTTTTTCAGTAATCTCTTTTGTATTTAATTTAGTGATATATCTAGATTTTCCACCCATTGTGATTCCACCGATATTTTCAATAAATTCAACGCCACCAGTAGTACCAATATTAGATCCAAATCCAATCAAAATATCATTAAATTTATTTTTATTAACTAAACTACCTGCAGTAGCGACATCTCCTTCATAAGGAGTTATAACAACATCATCAAGATTTTCGCTTGTAGCACCTTGACTAGTTAAATAAGTTTTTAAATCATTTGTCCAAGAAGCAACTTTATCTGCAGTTAATCCACTTGTTGAAGATTTAGCATACCAACCAATAGCAATATAATAATTTGGTACTGGAATATTGTTATTATCGATAAATAATGGTCTTAAAACAACTGTTGTATTGTAAGCGTAATCTTTAACTTCATCATAATGGACAACATCATCATACTCGATAAATGTAGAATAAAATTCATCAGTAACTCTATTTTTATTATCAGTATATTGAGTGATATCGATACTATCAGGATTTAACCAAGTCCAACCATAAAATCTATGGTTTACAGGTATCATCTCTTCACTTAATGTTGGTGATACACCATTTTTAAATTGATTGACTGTTGTAGAAGATAATATTTGACCATTATATTCAAATACAACATTCAATTCCTTTTCCATTCCTTTTACTAATCCACATCCTGATAAAGATATAGCTAATAGAGGAATTATCATTACTTTTTTAAATTTCATATGTAAATCCCTTCTTATTTTGAATAATGGTAATCAAGAGTAAAGATTTTTTGACCATCAGTACTGCTCATAAAATCAAAAACTTTTCTAGATAAAGTAGTTTCTTTCAATAATCCGATTACTCTTGCTGTAGCACTTCCCATTGTTACATCATCAGTTCTAGCAACTGTTGTAACACCTCCTGTAGTTGTGATATTTGCACCAGCTCCTAAGAAAATGTCTACATCACCATCAGCGTTTACTAATTTTCCCATTGGACCAACATTAGTATCAGCATCACCATATTGTCTAACACTTATTTGACTTAAAGTTTCAGCACTTTCATCATCAATATAAGTAAGAACATTTTTATAAATATGTTGCATTAAAGCTTTATCAATTCCGCTAGTAGCAGATTTACCATACCATCCAATAACTAAAGAATATGTTTTTGATGCATCTTTAGTATCAGTTACATTAAGTTCACTTTCTCCTGCATGAGGATCTACAGTTTGTTCAAATTTAGCATATAAATTAATATCTTTTTTAACTAATGTATTGAAATCAAACTCATTTCCTTCGCTATCTACCCAATATAAGAATTTTTCTTCACCAGTAGGATCTTTAACTGAATCTGCATTTATCTTTTCACCTCTAGCAACATTTAAAGAAGTATATAATTCTTCTCCAACATAGAAATTAACAACAAATGAAGATTTAACTTCATAACTTACATGATAATCCATTGTAAATATTTTTTGACCATCAGTAGATTTCATAAAATCAAATAAGTCTCTTCCTAGGGTTGATTCTTTAACTAAAGCTACACTTCTTCCAGTTGTTTCTCCCATAGTGATACCATCCTGTCTATCAACAGTTGTAACAAGTCCTTTAGTTGTAATATTAGCACCAACTCCTAATAAAATATCAACATCACTATCAGCATTAACTAATTCTCCTAATGATGCTACATTTGTATCAGCATTTCCATATTGTCTAACAGTAATATTAGAAATTACACTTTCTTCAACTTCCATAGAATAGAAATAATTAATAATATTTTTATAAATATGTTGCATTAAAGTTACATCGATTCCACTTGTTTCTGATTTTCCATACCATCCAACAACTAAAGAATATGTTTTTGATGCATCTTTTGTATCAGTTACATTAAGTTCACTTTCACCTTTATGAGGATCATCTACATCTGAATTTTTACTAAAAGAAGCATAAACATTAAAACTACTAGTAATTATTGTAGTTTCAATATCAAAAGCTTCACCATTCTCATATTCCCATCCTTCAAATGAGTATCCTTCTTTTGTTGGATCTTCGATGGTAACTTCGATAGTTTTATTTTCTTCTGCTTGAACAGTTTTATATAAAACGTTATCAACATAAAATCCTATTAAATGATGTTTAATAGGTGTAACGATGTCATCATCCTTTTTTGTTTCTTGGTTACATCCTGTTAAAACTATACTCCCAAGAAGTAATGCTGACATTAATACTAGGTTCTTTTTCATTATATTTTCCTCCCCTATATTTTAAAAAGATACTGTATATGCTGCATCTTTTAATATTTTTGCGTAATCTTCATTTATAGTCCATTGACTACCTTCTTCATTACTATAATAACTATTAAATGTTGAAGAACGTGTATCAATTCCTAATAAATTCATCGCATGAACATGAGCAGATAAGAATGATCCAAAATGTGATGGATGTTTATTATCTCCAAAATAAATATTAATTTTATCTCTATCTTCACTATAAACTTTACTAAATGCTTTACCAACATGATGAACTTTTAAAGATAAACTAGCTCCGCATTCAATATATTTATCTCTTATTTTTTGTTCCATCTCTAATACTGTTGCACTTGTTGAACTACTTCCTTCAGGATATCCCCAAGTAGCGTAAAGTCTAACTTCAGCATGCTTTTGAGTCTTTTTTACTAAATTATTCAATGTTTCAACAGCAGAATAGAATCCTGAATAATTTGAATAGCTTCTTGTAGATTGATCTTGTAAAATTACAAAATCATAATCGCTATTTGAAGTTAATTTAGTATAAACTTGTTTTCCATATTCATCATTTTGATCAGCAAACTTTGTTAAAGTATAAGATCCACAAGTAACAGAGTCACTTGTAAAATCATATCCCATAGATTTAATAACCTCCTCGGTTAATTGAGGAATATTATTATAAAAAGTAAATGAATTACCAATAAATAAAGCTTTAATTTTACTCCAAACGACTGGATTATCATTTACGTAATGCCAATATTTTTTTGTTTTATCACTAGGAGCAGATTCGCTATAAAAATAATAATTAACATCGTAATTATCTGTCTCACAATTTCCGTTTTTAATATAAACCTTGCTAGAACTACTAAACGCAGTCGAATCTACATAGGTTAAAGTATTTGGTAAGACGTAACTTGAAATCGTTATAGTAGAGAAAATGTATTTTCCTAATTTTGTAACGCCATCTTCAATATTTACATATTTAATTTTTTTAGCGATGCTTTTCCAAGGGATATTGTTAGTATTATAATCTTTACTTTCTCCTGTACCTGATAACGTTAATGTATAATATTTTCCATCACTTTCATCTGTTACATATTTTATTGATGCTTTTAAGGAATTATCGCTATTTTTTGAGACATCAAAAACTTTATTGTCAAATCCTTCATTAGTAGTTTCATTACAACCTACTAAAGTCGAAGCACCTATAAATAAAATTAATGATAAAACACTTTTCTTATTAAAATTTAAAAACATAATTTTAATTTTTCTCCATCTTTACCTTTATTTTATAACCCTGAAAGCGCTTACACAATAAATAAGTCATTTCTAAAACATACTTAATTTTTATTTAGATATAAAATATTTTTATATAACTTTTATTATTACGATACAGTCGAATTTTCATATAATTATAAAATAAATATATTATAAAT
>CAVEUC010000021.1:0-10830 GCA_963619035.1 Lachnospiraceae bacterium GAM79 | reverse complement strand
TCAACTAAAGGTGGTTACTGGAAAGTTAATGATTAAAATTAAGTGAATAATAAGCCTTAATTACCACGCATTGCAACAAAATGCTTGATTTGCACTTTACTGCAGGTTCACCGAGTGAAACCAGAGGCGTAATAGATAAATATATTAATAATAATGGATTTATATGCATGATAGTGCATATAAAGAAATGATAGGAAGAGATGGGATATAAATTCTTTATCTCTTTTTTTATATATTGAGAAATACACTTAAAGTGTATATAATTTTCTATATAAATAAAATATATGCTTTTAGTGTATACAAAGTCGAGATATCAAATTAATTGAAAAAATCATATACTAAAATCGGAAGGAGTTGTTAGTGTGTTTGAATTGAAAACTAATAAAGAAATTGGAAATTATCTTAAGAAAATTATCCTATCTAAATATGAATCTCAAAGAAAGTTTTGTATAGCTTACTTATATAAACTTAATTATTCAAAAGATATTAGCGATGACGAGATTAGAAGGATGACAAATAGGCTTTCTCAAATTTTAAAAGGTGATAAATCAATTCAAACCTATGATTTACCAATTTTCTCTGAACTATTAGGAATATCTTGTGAACAAATGCTTTCTGCAGGAGCATATTGTACACCTTTAACTAATAGAAAGACAAATTACAATATCGCATTTTCAAAAGATAAACATGATTGGGAAGAATATGTAAAACGCGATGATTGTATTTTTTCCTACGGAGATGAATTTGGAAAAACAGTCGTGGATTACGCACTAGAATTTAAAAATTATGGTTTTATAAAATTTTTGATTGAGAACGGATATATTACTTTTGTTTCTTCTAATCCTCAATTTTCAAATATAGAGTTTATTGCAAATACTAAGTTTGAGGTTAGAAAATATGATTATTCTAATACCTTGGAAAATGAACTTTTTGAAAATAAAATACTAAGGACACAAATAATATCATTAGCTTTAGAAAATAATGACTATAATGTCCTTGATACGATGAAAGCAAGGGAAATTCCTACTCAAAGTCAAATAACTATTTATAATCTAAATGTGGATTATGATTTTGATTCATACTATGATAATAATTTTATTGATACAATTTTAAGTTCAAATAAAAAAGTTATTGATTATTTTTGTGAAGACTACGAAGTTGAGTCTTTTGGAGGCGCAATTGGATTCTGGCTTTTCCCGTTTATGGATTGCCTTGTTGAGAGAGCTGTTGAAATCCATAACAAATATACTGATGAATTGTTGAATACTTGTATAACCCATAATAAAGTTATATTTCAAAAATTAAAAGATGCAGTCTTATTGGCGGCAAAATCATTGAAAAAAGGTTTTCTATCCAATACAAGTTTTAAAGAAATAATTAATGAACATGTCTTAAGAGATTTTCATATATCTAATGATAGAAGAATTATCAGTTATTATAGTCATTGGCAAAGAGATAATGGAGTTCAAAGTATTCTTTCCAACATAATACATACTGAAATAAACTCTAAAAATCCTGAGGTTCAAAAGAAAATTGATGAATTAAATGATTCATATTCTCAAATTATTAATTTAAAAGATCATATAATT
This sequence comes from Lachnospiraceae bacterium GAM79, assembly GCA_963619035.1. GTDB lineage: Bacteria > Bacillota_I > Bacilli_A > RFN20 > CAG-826 > Onthovivens. The sequence continues at coordinate 9,241 of CAVEUC010000021.1, read as the reverse complement.
AAAAATTAACTAAACAATCCTTCATAAATATGAAAGGAGTAATCAAAATGTCAAAGTACAATACAATAGAAGTATGGAATAGACTGTTAGGAAACAAAACTGAGGTTTATGATTATGCTGGTAGGCTTATCAAAAAGTCAGCTTGTGGTAATCCTAATAGTAGATACTATCCTACAATTGATCATATTAGACCTTTATCAAAAGGTGGATGTGATATTTTAGAAAACATTATAATTTGCCATCGTAATACGAATGAAGAAAAAGCTGACTCATTTCCACATTGGAAAACAAATGGAATAAGATTTAAAGCCATCCGAGTTAAAGGCAGTAGAAATGAATATGATATAGAAGAAGATGAATAATAATAATTCTTTAAATTAATAAATACAAAAATCTAATTATATTGGTAGTTACGTTGACTGTGGCTACCTTTTTTTGTTGTGTGGGTATCCCACCAAAAACTGATAAGGTTTAAACAATTGGAGCAAAATGCTCCACATTTCTTATCCTGTTCATGTTTTACATAAGAATATTTGAGAAAATTTATAACAAAATTTGAACTTTCACTGATAAAATTTAAGTATTTATCTTAAAATTATGCTATACGTGTGCTATAATTTAAATAGAGGATTTGTTATGATGAATTATGCATTATTATTAAAAAATTTAAGAAAAGAATTATTAATAACTCAAACTGAATTAGCTGACCTATTAGAGGTTTCATTTGCGTCTGTTAATAGATGGGAAAATGGGCGATTTGAACCTACTATGAAAGCTAAGAGAAAAATTAAGCAGCTTTGCATAAAATATAATGTAGATATGAAAAAATACGAGAGTGATGGTGAATAAATATGGCACATTTTAATGAAGATACTAGAGTAAAATTTCCTGCGACTATTCATTTTTTAAAATTGGGATATGAATACCAATCTCTTAAAGGCGCTACCGTTGATTTTAATACCAAAATTTTTGTTGATAGATTTAAATCATCACTTGAAAAAATCAACAAAAGAACTATAAGTAATGATGAAATCTATAATTTAATTGCTGAAATTGATGGATTAATTAAAAATAACGATTTAGGAAAAGAATTTTATAAGAGATTACTTTCTAGTGAATATCCAATTAAACTTCTAGATTTGAATGATTATAAAAATAATAATTTTGCTGTAGTTAATGAATTACCATTTAGTATTAAAGAGGGGACTGAAGAAGGTTCTTTTAGACCGGATATTAATATTTTAATAAATGGTATGCCTTTAGCTTTCTTAGAAGTAAAACATCCTGATAACTGTGGTGGTATTCAAGTGGAATTTGAAAGAATGATTAATAAAAGATTAAAAAATGAAGACTATAAAAAATATTTTAATTTAATCCAAATTGTTTCATTTTCAAATAATATGGAATATGAAGATGCCGATGATGATATTGCTAGTGAAGTGAAAGCTGGATCATTTTATACTGCTCCAAATGGTCAAATGACTTCGTTTTCTTTTTTTAGAGAAGATATAAAGGAATATCATGCTAATTATAAATTTAAAGATATTGATGAAGAAACAATTAAGTTCGTAGTTAAAGATGGTGGTTACAATCCATCAGAAACCGATACAGAGGAATTTAAAACAAATCTTTCTGATTTATCACCATGTAATAGATTTATTACATCTTTTTATGATAAAGAAAGATTTATGTATATGCTTCAATATGGAATTATGTTTTTAACTGAAATTAAGAAGGTTCATAATGAAACAACTAATATAGATGAAGAGATTCCAGTTAAGCAAAAGCATATTATGAGATATCCACAATTTTTTGCAACTAGAGCTATTTTAAAAAGATTTGAACAACCTGAAAAGAATGGTATTATTTGGCATACTCAAGGATCAGGAAAAACTGCACTTTCAGCTTATGCAAATAGAATCATTTCAGATTATTTTGCAAAGAAAAATGTTAACACAAGATTTTTCTTCGTCGTTGATAGATTAGATTTAATGGTTCAAGCTTCGACTGAATTTACTAATAGAGGTTTTACAGTAACGAAGGTTTCTAATAAATCTGAATTTGCATATGAGCTTAAAAAACCTTTAGATGAAGATAATGATGGTATAGGAACAATTTGCGTTGTTAATATTCAAAAATTAATGGAAGAATCAAAAATGCCTACCATAAAAAATGAATACAATGTAAAAGTTCAAAGAATATTCTTTGTGGATGAAGCTCATAGATCATATAACGTTCATGGTGAATTTTTTAAGAATTTAATGACTTGCGATAAAAATGGTATTTATATCGCTATGACAGGTACTCCACTTTTAACAAAGAAGGAACGTTCTAATTTAAAGTTTGGCGATTATATTCATAAATATTTTTATGATAAGTCTATCGCGGATGGATATACATTAAGAATTAAAAAAGAGCAAATTGATACCACCGCAAAAACTGAAATCTTAGAGAATTTAGATATTGAAAATCAATCTTTAGAAAGCAAAGATGTATATGAATCTAATGATTATATTGAAGGTGTTTCTAAATATATTGAAAAAGATTTTAAACAATTTAGACTTGTAAATACTGATGATACAATTGGTGGAATGATTGTATGTCGCTCTAATGAACAAGCAAGAAAGATTAATGATTGGTTTAAGAATAACTCAAGATTAACCTCTGGTCTTGTAATGTCTGATAGTGAAAATAATGCTGTTCAAAATGCATTAAATAAACAAAACCAAATTAACTTTAGAGAAAGTGGTTTCCCTGACATTTTGGTTGTTCATTATATGCTTACTACAGGTTATGATGTAAAAAGACTAAAGAAGATGTATTTACTTCGTGGACCTCATGCTCAAAGCTTACTTCAAACAATATCACGTGTTAATAGACCTTATAAATCACCTACAGGAAAGATTTATCAATATGGTTATATTGTTGACTTTGTTGATATTGAAAAAGAATATAACAATACACTTGATGCATATATAAAAGAATTAGAAGCTGATATGAATGAAGATGGTGATGAAGAAGTATCGCTTTCCGGCTTAGTTGTAGATAAAGAGGATATCAAAAAGAAATTTGATAAACTTGTCATAGAATTAAAACAATTCATTGCAGTTGATAATATAGAAATGTTTGTTAAAATGATGCAATATTTTAACAAAGAAGCATTATTAAAAATAAAAAGATTATTAATTGGCGTTAAAGATTGTTCAGTTGAATTTAAACTTTCAAGAGCAGATGAATACTCCAAATTAATTGATGATGATAAGGTTAATAAATATTTAAGAACTGTAAATGATCGAATTTCATTTATTAATCTATCTTCAAAAGTTATAGATACACTCGATATTATGAATAATGAAGAAGTCGTTAAAGTAGTTTATGAATTTATTAAATCTAAGATTACAATTCTTGATTTAAGTAAATTCATGCTTAAAGATGAAGACTTTGATAAGATTAAAGATGTAATAACTGAGCTACAAAAAGAAGTTCAAAAGAATAAGAATAAGAAGGATATAAAAGTTCAAAAACTAGAAGAGTTACTTAAGAAGATATTTGATAAACTTCAAGTTTTTGATTATTCAAATATTGATGAACTATCAGATGAATTAAAGATAGCTTTAGAAGAAGCCAAGAAGATTAATGAAGAAAACGACAGATTATCTGAAGCATATGGTGGAAGTTTTGCGTTTGTTAAAACTTTAAGCGATGCTGTTGTTGACACTAATGTTGATAGATCAGATATAGAAAAATTCTTGAAAGTTGTCTATGATAATATCAAAGATACTATTTATGATGATGCATTAATTATTCAAGGAAAAAAAGGCTTTGTTGATTCTGTTAAATCGAAGATAACAGTTATATTACTTAAAGAAAAACTATTTAAGCAAATTAAGAATTATTATGACCAAATTCTTGAGATGCTTTATATAAATTTACTTCTTTATAAAGAAAGTATTTAGGAGATAGAAAACATGCAAAATTACGTAGAATTAGAAAAAAATATTAAATCAATTATTGATGATCTACAAGGACTTTGTTCTCAAAATGGATTGTCAAATACTGCTTATGAAGAAGTTGTTGTTACTTCTGTATTCCTTTATAAATTTTTAAATGATAAATTCATTGCAAATTTAAAAAAATTTTGTAAAGAGGCGAATTTAGAGTTTGATTCAGTTATTAAAAATGAAGATGATATGCTAGAAGCTTTTTATTCAGCGTATCCTCAAGATGTAGCATTTAAATATGAAGATACAATTGATTATTTAGTACAACACATAAAAGATGATAACTTTTATAAACAATTTGATAAAACGTTAGTGAGAATTTCGAATTATGAAGAAAACCAATCTTTTTGCGTTGAAACTGCTGGTGGTGAGAAGAAGCCGTTATTTACTGAAATTTGCGATAAAGTGGAATCATCAAAAAGAAATACATTTGCAAGAAATATATTTTCATATATAACTAGAGATAGATTTGATTTTGGTGAAACTATAGAAGGTAACTATGATTTCTTTAGCACTATTTTCGAATATTTAATTCAAAATTATAATGTAGCAAGTGGAACATATGCTGAATATTTCACACCTCAAGCATTATCAAGTGCAATCGCTAAAATATTAGTTCATATGGCACCAGTTGAAGATAAAATTTATGAAATTTATGACCCTTCTGCAGGATCTGGTTCTTTAGTGCTACATTTAGCTAATGAATTAGGTAATGGTAAATTCGGTAACAAGGCAAGGGTTTATACTCAAGATATTTCTCAAAAGTCATCAAGATTTTTAAGAATTAATATGCTTTTAAACGGATTAAAAGAATCTCTTGAAAATATTATTGAAGGCGATACTTTAGAAACTCCTGCTCATTACGCTAAAAAAGGTGATGATACTTCAGGATTAAAGAAGTTTGATTTTATTACATCGAATCCTCCTTTTAAGACAGATTTTTCTTCAACACGAGATAAAATTGAAAAGAAATGGGAAAAAACTGATAGATTCTTTGCGGGCATTCCAACAATTCCTAATAAGAAAAAGGAATCAATGGGAATTTATTTATGCTTTATTCAACATATTTTATATTCGCTAAAAGATAATGGTAAAGCTGCAATTGTTGTTCCTACTGGATTTATTACTGCCCAAGCAGGTATCGAAAGAAAAATAAGAGAAAGAATTATTGACAAAAAATGGCTACGTGGTGTTGTTTCAATGCCTTCAAATATATTCGCAAATACAGGAACAAATGTATCTGTTTTATTTATTGATAAGTCAAATAGTGATGGAGAAGTTTTATTAGTAGATGCGTCTAATTTGGGTTCTAAAGTTAAAGTTGGAAAAGCACAAAAAACTGTATTATCAAAAGAAGAACTAGATAAAATTGTTAATACATTTATTAATCACTCTGTAGAAGAAGATTTTTCTATCTCAGTTACTTATGACCAAATTAAAGAAAAAAATTATTCATTTAGTGCTGGTCAATATTTTGATGTTAAGATTGAATATATAGAACTTACTAAAGAACAATTTGAAGAACAAATTAATGATTACAAGCGTTCATTAGATACTTTATTTAAGGATAGTAAAACTCTGGAAGATGAAATAAGAAGTAATCTGGAGGAAATAAAGTATGAATAAACTTAATATTGGTAATGATTTATATCTTAAAGGCCGTATTGGGTGGCAAGGTTTAAGCAAAGATGAATATTTAAAATCTAGTGATTATAAAATTATTAATGCAACAGCCTTGATGGATGGCTATGTTGATTGGGAAAATTGTGGGTATATTTCTAAAGAAAGATATGAAGAAGCTAAGGAAATTCAATTAAAAGAAAATGATATATTAATTTCAAAGGATGGAACATTAGGAAAAATTGGATACGTTAAAAATTTGAAATCAAAATGTTCAGTAGCATCTGGAATATTTGTTTTAAGAAATACAAAACCTGAGTTAATTGATTTTGATTATCTATATCATATTTTGAAAAGTAATATATTTAAAAATTTTATTAATAGAAATAAGTCTCTTGGAAGTACGATTTTGCATTTATACCAAAGGGATTTAGCAAATTTTGAAATTGAATTACCTGACTTGGTTACTCAAAGAAAAGTAGCTAAAATATTGAATGATTTGGATAGTAAAATAGACAACAATAATAAAATAAATGAAAAATTAGAATCAATGGCAAAAACTATATATAATTATTGGTTTTTACAATTTGAATTTCCTAATGAAGAAGGTAAACCATACAAATCTTCTGGTGGTAAGATGGTGTGGAATGAGGAACTTAAAAGAGAAATTCCACTAGGTTGGGAAGTGAAGTGTGCTAGTGATATTTCAAAAATTACTACAGGTAAAGAAGATGCTAATCATGCAACAAAAAATGGCAAATATTGTTTTTTTACATGTTCCAACGATGTTCTGAAATGCGATGATTATAAATTTGAAGGCCATTCTATTTTAATAGCGGGGAATGGGGATTTTAATGTTAAACATTATAATGGTAAATTTAACGCATATCAAAGAACGTATGTAATTCAACCATATGAAATAAAATATACTGGACTATTATATTTATATTGCAAAGAATCAATATTCAAATTTAGAAAAGGATCTAATGGATCAATTGTTAAGTTTATTACCTTAAATGATATTCAAAACATAAAAATTATAATAGGTAATAATGATAATTTGTTTGAGCCCTTTAATAGTATTTTATTTACTATTGATCAATTAAAAAGAGAAAATCAAGAACTATTATCATTACGTGATTTTTTATTACCTCTATTAATGAACGGACAAGTGTCTTTAAAAAAATAATAATTGTAGAAGGAGGCATTAATATGATTCCAGTAAAAATGAAAATTCGACCACAATTTTTACCTTTAATTAGAAATAAAATAAAATTAAATGAATATAGATTAGCTTCTCCAAAATATAGTAATATTCATGTGGGTGATGTAATTTATTTAATTAATAACCAAAATACTAATGACTATGTAAGAGTTGTAGTTGATAAAATTGATAAATATAAAACATGGGATGAGGCGTTTTCTGGTAGATGGGAAAATGATTTCAAAGGATTATATTCTTCTTATGATGAACTTCTAAAAGAGTGTTACAAATTTTATACTAAACAAGAAGTTGATCAATATGGAATCGAGGTGTTTAAAATACAATTAATTGGTGACAAAGAAATAAAGAATGCCAAATATTTATTTGATACAAACGTTATTGTTCAAAGAGAAAGTATTTCAAACACAAATGATTCTACTGCAATTATGTTTAAATTAATTGAAAAAATTAATGGCAAGCAATTTTATCATCCATTAACAAAAGAAGAACTTAGTAATTATGCCGATGAAAAAGTTAAAAATGCGATGTTAAATAAACTTAATGCTTATGATGAACTAATTCCATCTATTGACTGTAATGAAGATTTTGAAAAAGTTTGTAATAATTATAAAAAAGATAATAATTCTAAAGTTGATAATCAAATATTATTACAAGCATATAATGGTAGAGTTGATTTCTTAATTACTGAAGATAGAGCTATTTTAAAAAAAGCAAATGATTTGTTAATTAGAGATTGCGTATTAACTTGTGATGAATTAATAAGAAAAATTGAAGATGAAAATCCATCTTTAATAGATTATGATGTTTTATCTGTTAAATTAAAAAAGATAGGCAATTTGAATTTTAATGATAAATTTTTTGATTCGTTAAGAGAAGATTATGAAGGATCTAAATTTAATAATTGGTTAGAAAGAAAAAGTAATGATGATGCATATGTCTTCGAAAACAAAGATGGACTTCAAGGTTTTTTATATTTAAAAACTGAAGATGAAACACATGACTATTCAAACTTTGAACCTATTTTTGAGCCTAAGAAAAGATTAAAAATAGGGACATTTAAAATAAATAGTACTGGTATTAGACTCGGCGAAAGATTCCTTAAAATTGTGTTTGATAATGCATTAAAAAGAAATGTTGATGAAATATATGTAACATTATTCGAAAACAAAAGGCATGAAGTTAAAAATTTAATGAATCTTATGTTGCAATGGGGTTTTGTGAAAAAAGCAATTAAAAAGGATAATGGTGAAGCTGTACTTGTAAAAGACATGAGACACTATGAATATAGCAAAAATTCAAAATTCAATTACCCTTTATATCATAATAAAAAAATTGGAATCTTACCGATTTATTCTTCTTACCATACAAAATTATTTCCTGATTTACATTTGACTAACGAAAATATGGAATTATATAATGAAGCTTGTAGTTATGCTATTGAAAAAATATATGTTTGTAATAGTCAAAATATTAAATTAAAACCGGGAGATTTATTGTGCATATATAGAATGGCTGAATATAACAAGAAATATCGTTCTGTTGTTAGTGGTATTTCCATTTTATCAGAAATAATTTATCCTAACTCACTTGAGGAATATTTGAAATTGTGCAAAAATAGATCGGTTTTTTCCGAAGAAGAGTTAAAGAAATTTTATATAACAAATAAATATAGAACTGTTATAAAATTATTATTTTTGAAGCCATTTGACAAAAAAGTAAATTTAAATGATTTATATGAAAATGATATTATCGATCAGGACAAAGGTCCTCGAATTAGTACTTTTATAAGTGAAGACAATTTTATAAAATTGGAAAAGCTTGGACTAGAGGAAAATTAATATGAAAAAGAAATTAATTATTTCAATTAATCCTGAACATGTTAATAGCATAATTAATGGTATAAAGAAGTATGAATTTAGAACTAAAATTGCTAAATATGATGTTGAGAAACTTATTATATATGAAACCTCACCAACAAAAAAAATTGTTGCAGAAGCAACGGTTTTACAAACTTTGCAAATGACGCCTAAAGAACTTTGGAAAATAACAAAGAATGAATCTGGTATCACTAAGAAATTTTATGATGGATACTTTAAAAACAGGACTATTGCATATGCGTATAAATTGGGAGAAATAAAAGTATATGATAAGCCTTTGGATTTGTCAGATTTTGGTTTAAAACATGCTCCACAATCATTTGTTTATATAGATTGATTTGCCAAAATATAGCAACAGGATAAGAGTATGGCGCACTGTGATGTCAACTCGACTTTAAACAAGTTTAACACTGGGATACCCAGCTGACGTTATTAATGTGATATATTTAATTTATTATTATATTTATATTATTAACACGTGAATTTAAAAGAAGAATATATAAGAAGAAAAGAAGTAT
>CAVEUC010000020.1:0-10342 GCA_963619035.1 Lachnospiraceae bacterium GAM79 | reverse complement strand
TTAATATTTAGAATAAATTTGATTATTGTTCAGAAACAACGTTCTTTGTTAATTCTTTTTTGATTTGTTTATAATCGTGATGAATTACACAAACAAGCAATACTCTTACAACTGCTTCAAAAATGATAGAAGCACCGATAAGTTCAATAACAATTAAAAAGAATTCACTGCTAATTAAGTTTAATGTGATAGCTGTAACACCTAAAGCTAACATAATGATTCCGTATATTAAATCAATATACCAATCTTTAATGCCAAGTTTTTTCATTTTAACAGAATATATAATTTCCATTACACCTTCATATATTACTTCAATTGCTAATACATAAACGATTATTGTTAAGAAAGTCTCTGGATAGGATAAGATTAAACTTCCTATAACAATTAAAGCAATTCCTTCTATTAATAATTTAGGTTCAAATACTATAAATGTTAAAAAGAAGAAAACTAATGCTAATACCCCAAAAACGATACATCCAATACCAACTACCATTGAAAATACACTACCCGAAAATGCTGGGAATAATACAATCAAAAGTCCTAATAATGCTAAGCAAATTGATTGGCCAATTACTCTATTTTTTTCTTTTTTTACTAAATCTTGTAACATTTTTATTACCTCCAATTAATATTATTTATTCTTTTTTTAAATTTGTAAATTGATATGGTGTATAAATATTTATCAAAATTTTATTATTAGTTTAATTAATAAACTAAATTTTAAAAAAAGTATAATAATACATTTTTAAAATATTTATTTGAAATAATTAAAAAAACAATATGGAAAGTGATATTATATTAAATTGGTAATTATGAGTAGTGAATATTTAGGAAATAAGAATACATTAAAAAGTATATTTAAGTTAGCGATTCCATCAATGATCGCTCAATTAATTAGTGTCCTATATAATATAGTAGATAGAATATATGTAGGAAATATACCTGTTATTGGAGAAAAAGCCTTAATTGGAGTAGGTGTATGTTCTCCTATTACAACTTTAATTACAAGTTTTGCATTTTTAATAGGTTTAGGTGGAGCTCCTATTTTTTCAATTGCTTTAGGAGAACAAGATAAAGAAAAAGCTAAAAAAATATTATCTAATGCTTTGTTAATGCTATTAATAGTATCTTCGATTATTATCATTATATTTTATAGTGCAATGGAGCCTTTATTATTTCTTTTTGGAGCAAGTAACGAATCGATAGTATATGCAAAAGGATATTTAACTATTTATTTAATAGGAACATTTTTCTCTATTATTACTTTGGGATTAAATCAATATTTAATAGCTCAAGGCGATTCTTTAAAAGCCATGATAACAACAATAATTGGTTGTGTTATTAATATTGGTTTAGATCCTTTATTTATGTATGCGTTAAATATGGATGTAAAAGGTGCTGCTTTAGCTACTGTTATATCACAATTTGTTTCTTTTGTATTTGTTATATTAATTTTATTAAGAAAGTCTAGTATTAAAATTTCTTTTGGAAATTATGATATTAAATTAATGGGTAAAATATTAAGATTAGGTATATCACCTTTTATTATAATGGCTACCGATTCTATTATATTAATTCTATTAAATTCTTGTTTAAAAATGTATGGTGGAGATAAGGGTGATTTTTATATTGAAGTTGCTACAATCGTACAAGCTTTTATGACTTTAATCACGGGCCCTTTATTAGGAATTAGTAGTGGTACTCAACCAATTTTAGGGTATAATTACGGAGCTAAAAACAAAGATTTGATTATAAAAGCGGAAAAACAAATATTAGTTTTTTGTTTAATTTTTACTTCTATTTGTTTTGGATTATCTTTTTTAGTTGCTAGACCTTTTTCAATTATGTTTGTTGGTATTGGAAAAGATACAGTAAATCAAGAGTTAATTGATGATGCTACTAAATTTATTTTTTACTATATGATTGGAATTATACCTTTATCTTTTCAATATGCTTTTGTAGATGGATTGACTGGTTTAGGGTTAGCAAAATATTCGATTTGGCTTTCTTTAATTAGAAAAGTTGTACTATTTATTCCTGCATTATTTTTATTGCCTTTAATAACAAAAGATGTTACTACTGCATTTTTTGCTGAACCAATTTGTGACGTTGGAAGTGCAGTAATCACATCTATTTCTTATTTAATTATTTTACCTAAGGTATTAAAAAGAATCGAGAAATAATATAGTTTTTTATTTTTCAATAGCTTTAATATAATAAACTCTACTACCAAAATCTCCTAATACTCTTACATCTTCATTAAAGCCTGTTCCACACCACTGGTTTTTAAGCTTTAATGCTCCTGAAAGTAAAGCAGATCCACTTATTTCGTATTCTTCTTTTTCTCCACTCATTGTTTTATGATTTGCAATTGTATTAACAAGCGCGCCTCTTTCATCGACTTTAAATGGTAAAACCATATTGATTAATCCACCGAATAAATGAATATTGTGTTCATGTGGTAGCACTTCGAATTTATACATTAAGTTTTCATCTAAACCATATAATTTAATTTCATCAATCGAAGGATTCATTTTTTGCAATGAATTAAAATATCCTAAAATTGCTTCTTTTTTATCTTTACTTACAATTAGCCATAAAGCATAACCATTTTTCTTAATATCTTTCAATTGATAGAAGTTTCCGCTAGCTATTAATTCGTGGTGTTCTTTATAAAAAGATAGTGATTTCTCAATTGATTTTGTTTCTACTGGTCTTAATAAAGATAAGTCTAATTCAAAACCTAAAGAACCAAACATAGCTACGTTAAATCTAGTTTCTAGTGGTGTATTTCTTAATACGCTATGAGATGGCGATGTACTTACGTGATTTGATAAAGTTTTTAAAGGGTATGCTAAAGAATATCCGCTTTGAATACTTATTCTTTCGAAAGCATCTGTATCATCACTAGTCCAAATTTGATCAAAATATCTAAGTATTCCTAAATCAAATCTATTTCCTCCGCTTGCGCATCCTTCAAAATAGATATTAGGGTGTTTTAAAATGATTTCATCAAAAATATGATATAAACCAACTATATATCTATGGAACATTTCTCCGCCATGATATGTAGAACTAGATACATCGCTCATATTTCTATTCATATCCCGTTTAACATAAGAAATAGGGTTGTTATCTAAAATGTAATTAACATTTTCAATTATATAATCTTGTACTTCTTTCTTTGTTAAATCTAATACTAATTGATGTCTTCCTTTTGAAGGAATTCTGTTTTCGTCTTTAATTACCCAATCAGGATGTAGTTCAAATAATTTAGAATCCTCGTTTACCATTTCTGGTTCAAACCAAAGACCGAATTTTAAATCTTTTTTGTTTGTATATTTTGCAATACCTTCTAGACCGGAATGTAATTTTTTCTTATTTACATCGTAATCTCCTAGTCCTTTTGTATCATCAGTTCTTCTTCCAAACCAACCATCATCTAAGACGAACATATCTAATTTCAAATCTTTTGCTTTTTTAATAATAGCTTTTAGATTAGATTCTTTAAATTTCATATATGTTGCTTCCCAGTTATTGATTAAGATAGGGGATAACATATCTTTATGTTCTTCTTTCAATATGTGCTCGATAATAAAATTATGCATATTTTGACTTGATCCATTTATTCCTTTATTAGAATAAGTCATGACAGCAAAAGGAGTTTCAAAAATTTCACCATCATTTAAAGTATATTTAAAGCAATATGGGCTTATACCTGTTTGAATTCTTGTTTTATTAAATGAAGATTGTTCAACCATTTCATAATGATTAGAAGAATATATTAAATTAAATGAATATACATCACCGTTATTATAATTAGCTTCTTCTTCTTTTAATAAAAAGAATGGATTATGTCTACATGATGAATTTCCTGTCTTAGAATCGTTAATGTAAATACCATGATCTAATTTAGTATAACTTTTTTGACCTTCAAAACCCCATCCACCATATAAGGAGATAAGTTCAAAATTTTTACCAACCATCTCTAGTTGCATGGACATTACTTTATTTAAAATGAGTGGGGATTTCATATTGTTTTTAACGACAGTTCTTCTTAAAATAATATCGTTTTCATAATCGACAACATAATGTAAATCGACACATATATCTTTTACAAAATCTTTAGTATTAATTATTAATTCTTCTAAATTTCCATGAGGGTTTGGTAAATTAGAAATCTTTTCAAAATCATCATTTATTTTAAAATCTTGATAAACTAAATCTAAAATAAAATCTTTACCGTTATCGATAATAATTGATGGTTCTTTATAATCTCCCTTTAATGGAGATGAAATTTCTAAAGATAATAAATCAAGAATATAGTTAAAATCTTCTTCTGAATAATTGGTTGATGTACCTGCTCCAGCACCGTATTTTTCTTCAGCAAAATAAAACGATTCTTGATTTAAAATTTTATTGCCATAATAGCAATTTAATATGTGATTAAATTTAGATATTTTTATTAAATAAGATGTGTTTTTTGTGTCTATTTTAAAATAATCGTTTATTTTTTTAATCATAATTTTTCTATCTCTTTTTGTTTTCTTTCTTCGATTTCTCTAGTCATTTTATTATATAATTCTTCATCGATTATGTAGAATTTCTTAATTAATATAAACGCTATAATAAAAAGAATCAAAGGAAGAATTGCAACACCTAGTTTAAATACTAATACTTGCCAAGGTTCAATTGAACTTACTAATGCATCAGATTGATTATTGACTTCTTCAATAGTAATTTCGCCTAAAATATTTTGATTTTGTAAATTAGATATTTGAGTGATTACTCCAGATAAAGAAGCTATTGCTAAGAATAAATATAAAACCCCTTGTTCAATGGCACTTGCAAATTTTGTTGTTAATGGTCTTAAAGAGAAAATAACTGCTTCTTTTCTTTCATTAAATTTCCATTCGTTATATTCAATTGTATTGGTCATCATGATAACTAAGATTAAATAGAATAATCCTTGAGCAAAGAATATAACTAAACCGATTAAGCATAATGGAATTAAATACCAAATGTTTAATGAATTATTAACAATTGGGCTTGGACTTAAATAATTCCCATTACCAATAGGAAGTCCGTATATAAAGAATGCAGCATAACCTACAACAAGAGCGATGAATGAAGCAACGATAAGTTGATCTCTAGTAAATTTTTTACTTAATAGCGGGAATAAGAATTGAGAAAGAATGTATCCTAATCCATAAACAACGGTGAATATAGTCATTACATTACCGCCGATCGAAAAATTAACTGCAAAATAGAAATAATTTAAACCTAAACCGTTTAATATGCTTGATCCTAAATAATAAGCAAAAAGAATAATAAACATAACTCTTACTTGACTATTATTTTTAACAACGCTAAACATATCTTTAAATTTAGCAGGTTCGTGTTTCTTTTCTTCTTCTAAATCACGTTTATGTTCTTTTAAAAATAAGAATAAAATTATTTGAGTTATTATAAAACATAATGAAACAACAATGGAAATCCATTTATAAACGCCATAACCTAAAATTCCTGATAATACAGGAGCTAATCCCGCTACAGCAAATTGTCCAACTGAACAGAAAATTGACATTATTGTAGTGATAGCATTACGTTGTTTTTCTTCGCTTGTTAAACTTGGTAACATTCCCCAATAAGCGATATCGTTCATTGTAAAAGTTATGCCCCAAAGTAAATAGAAGACACCAAACCATGCAACGTATCCCCAACCATATAAACCTGGAATTAAATCTGGTCCTAAGAATAACGCTAAAACAACAATTGAATTAGTAACACCGCCAATCAATATCCAAGGTTTGTATTTGCCTGTTTTAAAGTGTGTTTTTTCAATAATAACACCCATAAAAGGGTCGTTTAAAGCATCAAAAATTCTATATCCGATAACAAGAGCACTAATAACTCCATACATAGCCAAAAATACGGCATTTTGATTTGCAGCATCAACTCCTTTTGTTAATACTCCCGAATATTGGATAAAAGTAATTAAGAATAAAGAAACAAGTGTGTATGCTGCATCTCTAGCAACAGCTACAGTTGAATAAATCCACTTAGTTCTTTTTGGTACTTTATCTCCATCATAAGTTTCACTAATACGCATTTTATTCTCCTTTCTTATAATAAATACGAGTTTCGTAAGGTTTCATTATTTCTTCATCATTATTTAAATAATTAGATAATAATAAATTGTAATTTTGATATTTTTTAAGTGTTTTTATTTTAATATTTTTCTTAGAAAAATTAGAAAACACTACGAAATCCTCATTATTTTCACTTCTTGAATAAGCAAATATATTGCTTGAATGAGGTAATAAATCAATATATTTTCCAGTTTTTATAATAGGATAATCTTTTTTAATTTGTATAAGTTTTCTATAGTAATTATAAATTGAATCTTCATCTTTTATAGATTCTACAACATTAATATAGTCTTTATTTTTATTTACTTGTATCCAAGGTTTAGAGTTTGAAAATCCTGCGTATTCACTATTATCCCATTGCATTGGAGTTCTAGCATTATCTCTAGATTCTCTAAATAAAGATTTTTTTAATATAGGTCTAAATATAGGGACTTTCTTTTCTAAATTATAAATGTTATATGTTTCTACATCTTTAAAATCTTCTATCTTTTCAAAATCTCCGTTAGTCATTCCTATTTCTTGACCTTGATAAATAAATGGAGTTCCTTGCATCAAAAAATATGTTGTTGCTAACATTTTAGCGGAGATAACTCTATATTCTTTTGAATTTTCTGTATTAAATCTTCCGGTAGATCTTCTTTGATCGTGGTTTTCAATAAATAAAGAATTCCAACCTTTTTGATACATTCCGTTTTGCCGTTTTCTATATGTTTTCTTAAACCTTTTTAAATTAAATTTTCTTTCGATCCATTTAATTCCAAAATAATTATCGACATTTGTATGATCAAAATTAAAGACCATTGATAATTCTTCTCTAGAAGGTAAAACTAAGTCTTGTGCTTCTTTTAATGTTGATAAAACTGTTTCTCCAACAGTCATGCAATCGTAATTTGAGTAGACATCTAAATATAATTCGTGTAAAAATTCATGAAGTCTTGGGCCATTAACAAATGCATCTTTTCCTGTTAAAGCTATTTTAGGGAATCTAGATTTAAAGTCTTGTTTTTTACTAATTAAAGTTATTACATCACATCTAAATCCATCAACACCCATATCTAGATAAAATTTAAGAATATCTTTTACTTCTTTTCTTACTTCTTCGTTTTCCCAATTTAAATCAGGTTGTCCTTTAGCGAATAAATGAAGATAGTAGTAAGGTGAGTCTTCAACTCTTGTCCAAGTTGATTCTCCAAAAAAACCTGTCCAATTGTTTGGAGGTTTTTTAAAGTTCTTACCCGTTCCTTTTTTAAAATAGTAGTAGTTTCTATATTTTGAATCAGGATTCTTCAATGCTTCTTGAAACCATTTATGCTTACTAGATGTGTGGTTTACAACTAAATCCATTATTAAACGAATATCTCTTTTATGCAGTTCTTCTATTAAATGTTTTAAATCTTCAATCGTACCAAATGGTTTATAGATATTTTTATAATCGCTTATATCATAACCATTGTCTTCTTGAGGAGAGTCGTAAACTGGGGATAACCAAATACAATTTATTCCTAAATTTTTTAAATAATCAGCTTTTTCGATTATTCCATTTATATCACCAATCCCGTCATTATTAGAATCTTTAAATGATCTTGGATAAATTTGATAAATTATTGCGTCTTTATACCAATTTGTTTGTTTCATATTTTTAAATCACTAAAAAAATTATAAATCTTTTATTTAATATTAAAAACAAAAAAATGAAGTATTTAGTTTAAAATAATATATAATTGAAGAAGTGAGGTGAAAATATGAAACAACAATTGAATTATTCTTGGTCTTTTATTGAAGGCTTTAGTGAGACTTATTTAAAAAAAATACCAACTTTAGCAAAAGAAATAGATATACCACATTCAGTAAAAATATTACCTTATAATCACTTTACTGAACTAGATTATCAAGGAATTTTTACTTACTTTAAAAAGTTCGATTGTGATAATTTTAATGAGGATTTCATATCGATTTTAAGATTTAATGGCTTTATGGTTAAAGCTAAAATTTACTTGAATGACAACTTTTTAGGTGAGTTTGTTTCGGGTTATGTACCTGTTGAAATTGATGTTTCAAAGTATCTTAAAAAAAGAGGAAATTATTTAGTAGTAGTTTTATCAACACTTGAGGATAAAGATGTTCCTCCATTTGGATATGTTGTTGATTATATGACTTTTGGGGGTATATATAGAGGAGTAGAATTAATTCAACATGTTGATAAAAAATATATAATAAAATCTTTAATACATGCTGATCAAAATGGTGAAATTAATATTAAAAATTTATTATCAGAATCCGAAATTCCATATGATTTAGCGTATGAAATCTATTTAAATGATAATTTAATATATAAAAGTAACAAAGATAATTTTAAGATTGAAAATGCTCAAATTTGGACATTAGAAAATCCAGTTTTATACACTTTAAAAACAATTTTAAAAACAGATAAAGGAAATGACGTATACATTACTAAATTTGGTTTTAGAACAGCAGAATTTAAAAAAGATGGTTTTTATTTAAATGGTAAAAAAATAAAATTAATTGGTTTAAATAGACATCAATCGTATCCATATATTGGATATGCTGCTACTAAATCTTTACAAGAAGATGATGCTAATATTTTAAAAGGTGCTGCAGGTATTAATGTTGTAAGAACTTCACACTATCCTCAAGATGAAGCTTTCTTATCTAGATGTGATGAAATTGGTTTATTAGTATTAGATGAAATTCCTGGTTGGCAGCATCTTTCTAAAGAAGAAAAATGGAGAAACCAACATTATAAAAATGTTTATGAGATGGTTAAAGAAGATTATAATCATCCTTCTATTATTGCTCACGGAGTAAGAGTTGATGAATCTCAAGACGATCATGAATTATATCAAAAAAGTAATGAAATAGCGCATGAATTAGATCCTTATAGACCAACACTAGGAGTTAGAAATTTCAAAGACAGTGAAATATTAGAAGATATATATGCTTATAATGATTTTAGCTGTACTGATATTAAACACGGATTAGATAATCCAAAAACAATCAAAAAAGGGGAAAAACCTTATTTAGTTAGTGAATGTAATGGACATATGTTCCCTACAAAAGCATTCGATAATGAAACTAGAAGAATTGACCATGCTTTACATCACGCAAAAACAATTAATGATTCATTTATTTATGATGAAATTTCTGGAGTAATTGGATGGTGTGCTTTTGATTACAATACACATAAAGATTTTGGAAGTGGTGATAGAATTTGTTATCACGGTGTTTTTGATATATTTAGAAATAGAAAATACGCTTCATATGTTTATCAATCACAATGTGATGATAAACCAGTTATGAAAGTATTATGTTCTTTCAATCAAGGAGATTTTGATGCATCGATTTATAAACGTATATTTGTAGCAACAAATTTAGATTATATTGAACTATATAAAGGTGGAGAATTTGTTAAAAAATATACGGTAAAACCTAATGAATTTGAAAATATGAAGCATCCATTAATTGAAATTGATGATCTTATTGGAGAAACTTTTAGTGATTTAAGATTTAGTGAAAAAGATAGAAAGACAATGTCCAAATTATTATCGAAAGTTGCGTTTTTTGGAATTAATAATATTTCACTTTTAGATAAAGCTATTGTTGGAAAAATGATGCTTAAATATCATCTTAAATATCCAGATTTAGTTGAATTATTTAACACTTATGTTGTCAATTGGGGTGGAGAAGCAAAAACATATGAATTTAAAGGATATAAGAATGGTAAAGTAGTTAAAACTGAGACTTTTGCACCTGCATTTAAAAATATTTTAGATATTCAAATGTCTAAAAGTGAATTAACTAATGGCGATACATATGATATGTTAAGAGTAAGTTTAAGACATATTGATGAATATAATCATGTTTATAATTATTCTTTTATGCCTGTTAAATTAGAAGTCAAAGGACCAATTGAAATTATGGGACCTAAAGAATTTTGTTTAGTAGGTGGTCAAATTTCATTCTATGTTAGAAGTTTAAATAAAAAAGGAGAAGGTGTTGTAAGTATTTCTTCTCCTATATTAAATACGAATTTAACTATTAAAGTTAATTAGTTGTTCCTTTATAAGTTAAAGAAGCGTTGGAATAACAGACTGTTCCATCTTCACTTGCTATATCTATTCTTAAATTAACTGCTCCTTTAGGCATTGTTAATGTTTTTGAATATGTTTTAT
>CAVEUC010000019.1:0-10668 GCA_963619035.1 Lachnospiraceae bacterium GAM79 | reverse complement strand
TTAGATATTGCTTCTAAAAATTCTTTAGTAGGTTCATATCCCATTAAGTCCATAATGCCTAAAAAAGAATCTTTATCAATTTCACCATTATCAAAAGCTTTTAAAAATCCATCTAGCATGATTTTATCTATTTCTTCATCACTTTTACCTTTATATTCAGGTTTTTCTTTTAGTTGTGCTTTAATTTCCATTAAAACATTGTAAATTTCTTCGTTATGATTCATTTTATTTACCTCCGAGTAAAAACATTATCTAGCAACATTTCTAACTAGATTTCTAACAACTTGAGTAGCAGAAATCCCTTCTTGTCCTAAAAGATATTCGATTACATCTTGATCTTTATTCTTGTTAAATTTCATAGTAATCGTCTTATAGTTTCTATTAGAATAGTCCTTGTTATATTCGTTCCAATGTTTTCTTTGTTCATCGTTTTTAAAGATATTTGGCATGATTATATCCTCCTTATAATAGTGATTTATAGTCAGTAGATAGTTAAAACCGAAACTTCACTATCCATTAGTTTTTTGCCAGTTCTCAATTTATTTGCTTTTTTTAAAGCTACATTAAACTTAAAACTGAGAAGACGTATGACCCATTAGACCTAAAATAGCATTAGACTTAAACTTAAACGTATCTGTACATTTTGTTCTAGTACCGTCTTGATCTTTTTCCTTTTAATGTATGTTTCTTCATTAATAATCTTAATTAAGTTAATATCAGCATTTAACTCGTTTAAGATTATAAATCCGAAACTATATCAAAAGAGAACTGGCCGGATTCTTAAAAGTTCTTTTTATATTTAACAATCGATTAGATTTGTTAAATTTGTCCTATCAATTGCAACTTGAAGATGACTTATTTCTCTTTGAAGAGCTTTGATATCTTCATCAACCTTATTAGGATCGTAAAGATGTTCAGTTACATAGACTCTATCTTTATCTCCTTCAAAAGTAGCATGTTTGATAGTCTTTACAATTTGTTTTCTAGTTTTGTAACCAGAAAGGACTTTAAGTTCACTACTCAATTGAGCAAGCTTGATTAAGCCTTCACCAATTGTCATCTCTTCCATACCTACAAGTTTTGTAGTAGCGTTGCTATAAGCAAGTAAAGTCTTAAGCTTTCTTTCTTTTTCTTTTAAATCATTCATCTTGTCAATGAATGATCCATAGTCAAAGTCTTTTTCAACTTCTTCTTCACCTTCATAGTAGGTAACGGTATTTTTTGTGTTTGCTTCATCGATTAAATCTTCAAGTTCAATTTGAACAGCTTTCAATTCTTTCATGAGTTCTGTGTTACATTTTTTCATTTTATTTTTCTCCTTCTTTTCGTTTTTCAATTCCTAAGAGAGATTCACATTTTTTATCTCTCTTACAATTGACAACCATATTATGAAAGAAAAAAATAAACAAACATAGTGCCACAGCGGAAGTATTTTTATATTATTTTTTATTTTTTAATATCTTATAAATTTAAATAAATTAATTTATATAACGTATTAACTTTGTTGAAACAAATAAAATACTTAGATTATATAATTGTTCCGTTTTCAAATAATTCATTACACGAAATATCAAGATCATCATCCCAAATAACTCCATAACAATCAGGACTAACATAACCTTTTTTAAATAAATTATTTTCTTTTAATTTATTAAATATTTTGTATTTCTTAAATAAAGGCTTAACATCATATTTTTTTTGTTACACCTTCGAAAAATGTAACACTTAAAATATAATCGTCCAATATCTCTATATTTTTAATTTTATGAAACAATTATCTTTTCTCCTCATCTAATAATGTGACTGGGCTATGTTCTTGTACCTTTTATTTAATTAAGTTCATATTTATCGATTTGATAAGATCTAACATATCTTCTACTTAAATTAAAATATTTATAATTGATTCTTTAAAGCTTCTTTTAACCCATTGATAACTTTATCTTTAAAGGAAGACGGACTAATAACTTTAACACAATCAGCATATTGCATTATCCAATAATATAAAGCGCTTTGATCGCATTTAATATAAGCATGTATCTCATTATTTTTATATGATATTTTAGAATTATCACCAAACCACTCTTTAACTATACCTATAATACTTGAATCATTTAATATAAGTTCAGCATTAATAACTTCATCATTAAACATATAGATATGATCATTAATATATTTAGATATAGAAAAGTTTTTAGGTCCATTTTCTAAACTTGATAAAGGTTTAATATTCCAATCCTCTTTAATTTTAATATTAACCATTCTATCCATTTTAAATAATTGTATAGCTCTATATTTTTCTCTATAGTTACATAATAAATAATATCTACCAAAATTATTAATCATGTAATAAGGAGAAACAATGTATTCATATCCATCATTTTTTAATATCTCATTACCTTTTTCATTGTAAGAAACATATTGAAAACCTACTCTTTTTCTTCTTTTAATAGCTTCTTGGATAATGCTAATACTATATAAAACTTGTTTATTAGTTGTACGATTTACTTCGTATGATTTATAAATATAAGAATAATCTCTTCTTTGATATTTACTAAAACAACTAGATATTTCATCAGATATTTTAAGTGCTTGTTGTCCATCGATGCTTCTACTAGAAAATATAGCATCAATTACATATGAAGCTTCAGTGATATCAAAAGTTCTAGATAATAATGAAAATCCACCTTTAGGTCCTTTAACAATATCGTAATCTAATTCTTCTAATAATTGTAAAGAGTATCCGATTGATTTTCTTTCTAATTCAATACCATAAATATCGTTAATCTTATCTAAAATTTCTTTTTGTGTTAAATAATGATCTTCATCACTATATTCTTCAAGAACTTTTAAGACTAGTATTATTGAACTTTTTTTATTCGAAATCACTACTATTTCCTCACTATTTTAATATTATCATAACAATAGAAATTTTTAAAATATAGAAGTCAAATCGACTTCTATATTATTGCTATTTAAGTAACATTGTTAAAAGATTTCCTGTACCGATAGTGTGACCATGAGAATCTTTAGTATTACGACCATCATATTCACCAAGATATTTTCCATGTGAATCATACAATTTTTGTTTAGAACCACTTTGTTCAATTTGACCAATTGTTTTTCCATGACTATCTTTTAAAATTTGTTTCATATCAATATCCTCCTTTAAGGAGATACTAGCAAAAGAAGTGTCCTTATTTTGGGGCTTATGAAATAAATTTCACATACTAAAATTTAAAAACTATATTAAATACTAACTATTTTTAATATATTAGTTTTTATATTTATGAATTATTTTTTCTTGTTTTAGAATTTATTTCATCAATAAGTTCGAATTCTTCTTCATTAATACCTAAAGGTTCATATCCATTTTTCGATAACCATTTATTTAACGAATACACTGATATTTTTAACTCAACACCCATCGTTATAATTTCGTCACGTCTAAAACTATTATTATTAACCTTGTTTCTTAATTGACGGTCACTATAACCTAATGCATCAGCTAAATCATCTCTAGTATATTTTTTATCATTATTTTTCTTTCTTTTCTTATTTATCTCATTTATGAATTTATTAATGTAATTAGAATTTGTAAATTTTTCAATACCATTTAAACTTCTAATATCATTATCTAAAGTTTCAAGATAACTTTTAATACAATGAATATCTTCTTCACAATGTTCATTAAGATAACTTATTGATTTAGTGAATATTTCATATAAATTTTCTTTATTGTATCCAGTTAAATCTTTAACAACATCATTATGTAAGAAATCATTTTTAACTATAACTAAAGAAGGTAAATTTTTAACTCCATATTGTTTTTTAAGCTTGTTAACCTCTTTTTCAACATCTTTATCGTTATAATTGCCAACTTTTAAATTATCACCATTTCTTCTATAAATATTCTCCCAATTAGCAACCATATCTTTAGTAAAATACGTTAATATCGCAATATTAGCTGATGTTAAATTATGCAACAAACCACCATATTCCTTTAAAAATTCAAGACTTACATCATCTTTTTTATAATCATATAAATAAACAATTACATAATCTCCATCCAATTTATAACTTTTTGATAATAATTCATCTGTTATATCATCAATACCATTACCTTGTTTAACACTATGATACATAAAACCAAAAGTATTAATGTTATAACTACTACGCCTAAAATCTCTACTACTTAATCTACTGTCATCATTTCCTATTTTAACAAATCTTAGATCACTCATAATTATTTCTCCTATTAATTAGTTATTTATATTTTATTTCTTTTGTTATTTAAAAGAAATATCAATTTGATTAAAGGATGTTTTTAGCATCCTTTAATCACTTATTAACATACGTATGGTACTACATCAATCTCTTTTTCAATTTTTTCAATATCTGAAGCTAATAAATAATGTTTTTTATTTAATTCTTCTGCGATTTTAAATACTAAATCTTTATTTTTTAATAAGATATCTTTAGCAATAAACATATATCTTTCAATTTCAGATTGAGCCAATGCTTCTATTTTATTCTTATAATCATCAGACCAATTATGAATATTATTAGAATAATGAATATTTCCAATTCCAGAAGTACCACTATCGACAATACCATCAAAAGAATATCTAAATGCGTCAAATAAATCGCTTTGGCATCCACTTGCACATCTTCCTTGATAGAAAAGTTCACAAGCTGCTTTTCCACCTAATTTAAGCAAAATATTTTCAGGTCTTCTTTTTAATGGCTTACATAATTTAGTAAAACCTTTTGCTTCAGTATTTTCATATTCACTAACAGAAACAAATCCAACACTTCCTTTATTTAAAGCTTCAGCGATTACAGTGTGACCTGCTTCGTGTAAACTTGTAGCGTAGACTTCTTCATCTAAACATTTAGAATCAGTTTGTTTAATTTCATAATATTCTTTAGAAAAAACTTCAACTATGTCTTGAATATCGATAGAATCTTTTCTTTTATATGCTGCAAGAATCGCTGCTTCATTAATAAAACTTTCTAAGTTAGCACAACTTGAATATCCAATGATTTTATAAGCATCTTCATAGTTAAAGTTTTTATTTACTTTTTTAGTTTTTAAATAGTATTCTAAAATCTTTTTACTATCATTTTCACTAGGATTTTCAACGTTAATCTTGATATCAAATCTACCTTTTCTAACTAATGAATTAGGTAAAGCATTATAGTTATTAGCTGTAGCAATAACTAAGATGTCTTTTCCCTTAATACTTTCAATATTAGTTTGAATTGTACTAAAGATAATATCAGGTTCATCATCATAATCTGTTGTTCCAAACTTATCAATATCATCAATAAAGATAATAGCTTTTTTACAGCTTGAAGCTTTAATAAATACATCGTTAATTTCTTTAACTAAATCACTTCTTCTTTTATTATTAATAATACTAAAAGAATCAACATTACATGCTTTAATAAAATCATTAGCAAATAAAGTTTTACCTAATCCAGGTCTTCCATATAAAAGGATTCCTCTAGGAGTTTTAGCTCCAATCTTTTTATAAACATCGGCATTATTAAAAATATCAATAACTTTATTTAATTCTTCTTTAACGCCATCATAACCGACTACATTTTCAAATGCATCCATATTCTTTCCTCCATTATTCAAAATTAATTTTGTTAAGTTATTTTGTTGTTTTAACTTAACTACTATTATTTTAATAGGTTAAGAATATTCAAATTGGCAATTTTACTTCCGATTTTAAAAAAATTGCTTACTTTTTTTGTAAGCAATTTTTTAAAAAGAGAGGAGAACTATTTTATAGCAGGTTTATTCTTTAAAATCTCCTTAATATCATCTTCAATTAAATATGTTCTATCCTTTAATTCTTTAAATAATACATTAATCAATTCTTTATTTTTATTTATTATTTCTCTAGCTTTATTTACACATTCATCATAAAACTTATTAAAATGTTTAACCATAGGATTATTTAACGAAACTATAGATGAAGGATATTGAGCCCTCGAAAGAATATCAAAAGATACAGCATCGCTTTTTTCAAACATTCCATTAAATAGCATTGTAGAATATATATTTCCAAATTTTAATAAATCACTTCCTGCTCCTAAATATTTCTCATTTAATAAGCAATATACAGCTTCATTTCCAGCAACTAAAACAACACATTTATTAAAAAGTGAAGTGTAACAACCATCAATATTTAAATTATTATCATCTCCTATTATAGAAAATCTAGCATTACTATTATTTGCATAAGGCGTGATACTAATCATTCCAATTTCATCATTTAATACATAATTAGTAATAAAATGTCCTAATTCATGATAAATGACATGATCTATATTTTCTTTTTTAACATTCTTTTTAATATTAGATGTTTTAATAGCTTCAATAGGATCAATAAAGTCTTTAAAATCAGCTTTTTTATCTTTTCTTATACATTCTATTAAAACATCATTTACTAAAGTAGATAATGCTGCACCAGATAAGCCTTTTGTATAATAAGCAATATTAGAAGCAGATACATTTTCAAATACATCACTATTAGTTAAATATAAAGAAATAATTTTCTCTCTATCTTCGAATGTAGGCATCTCTACATAGATATGCTTTTCAATTCTACCTTCTCTTACTAATGGTGAAGGAATATCATTTAACATGCTATTCGATGTAGCGATAATTATAGTATCAAAATCTTTGCTCTTATCTATTTCAGTTAATAAACATCTTAATGTTTCTCTTTCATCATCACTTGATTTAGTAAACATAGAGCCATCGCAATCAACTAATCTATCTAATTCATCGATTAAAATAATAGAAGGTGCATTACTTCTAGCTTCATCAAATACCTTTTTAATAGACAATGTTATTTCATCTTCTTGAAATAAGTTTTCTGTATTTAAAGTGAACGTTTTAGCTTTAGATTCATTTACTATAGTTCTAGCAAATAAAGTTTTTCCTGTACCTGGTTGTCCATAAAATAAGATACCTTTTGGTAAATGTGCACCTTTACTTTTAAAATTATCATAATTTTTAAAGTAGTCAGCAATTTTAATGGCTTCAGTTTTTGCGTATTCATATCCACCAATATTTTTAAAATTTTCTATCAATATTATTTCCTCCTTAAGTATATATATTATATATAAAAAATCATTAAATTATCATACCTAGAAAATGTTTTTTAAAGTTCCGTTTTTATTTATTTTCTTCAAATTTTATGATAAAATAGGTATATACAAGGAACACAAAAATGAACAATAAAAAATTCTATATTGAAGACTATTTAAATGAGTTAAAACAACATTTAAATTTATCAGAAAATGCATGGCTTACAGTAACTGAAGATATCAAAAATTTCTATTCTGAAGCAAAGAAAGAATCATTTTCAGGATTTTTAAATGTTATCTTTAAAAACTTCTATGAACAATCTAAAGCTAGCATTAGTTTAAGATGTTTAGAAAAGAAAGAAGAATTAAATGATATATATTCAACTAATAAATCATTATCTAAAGATAAAGTTTTATTAAACAATATTATTAATACTTATTTAAAATCATATGAAGAAAATTTATTAAAAAAAGCGACATCATACCCAAAAGGGGCAGGTCAAAAATTTAGAATCAATAAAGAGAATTTAGCAATATTAAAAGATATAGAAGAAGCTAATTACTACGACAATTCTATAGGATTATATTTAAAAGCAATATATGAAGAATATGTATTAAAACCACTTTATATTAGAGAACAAATATTCTTTAAAGATACATATGATGAAATTAATAATGCTATTAAAAACGAAAGAAAATTAAAGATATCTTTATTATCTAAAATTAGTGTTGATGGAAAACATAAATACACTAAAAAATTCTATGTTTTACCATATAAAATAGTTCAAGATAAGACTAATTCATACAATTATTTAATAGGTTTTTCTGAAGAAATTAAAGATATAATTCAAAAAGATGAAAATGGAAAAGAATATAAAACTACAATCACATTAGAAAGATCTCCAGCATGTTTTAGATTATCAAGAATTGAAAATGCTTCTTTAATGTCTAGTATGGGAGCACATATATCTAAAGATAATAAAAATGAATTGGATAAATTATTAATAGAGCGTACTGCGATGTTTATCACTACCGATTCAATAGATATAAAAGTTAAATTTACAGAAAAAGGATTAGAATCTTTTAAAAGGATTTTATATATGCGTCCTCAATTTTATAAAATTGATAAAAATGATAAATATTTATACACATTTAATTGTACTGAACTTCAAGCTATTCACTACTTCTTTAAAATGGGGTGGGATGTTCAAATAATCGAACCTATTTCATTAAGAGAAAAATTTATTCAAAGATATTCTAGAGCTATTAAAAGCTATCAAGGAATGAGTAAACAAGAAATATACGATAGTGAAAAAGAAGATAGATAACATATTTTTTATAAATATTGAAAATATTTTTTAAGATATCTAAAATGTTTTAAGTTATGGGTTCTCTATTATTAGTAGTTATATTTTTAGTATTTATCAGTTTAGGTTTACCTGATTCTTTATTAGGTTCAGGATGGCCTACAATGCAAGTAGAATTTAATGTACCATCTTCATATGCAGGATATGTATCGATGGTTATATCTTTTATGACTATCGTTTCAGCATTAGTTAGTCCTAAAATAATAAGTAAATTACATACTAAATGGATTGTTATTATATCAATATTTTTAACTATTGTTGGTTTATTAGGTTTTTCTTTTTGTAAAGAGTATTGGATGTTATTTATTTTTGCTATTCCATATGGATTAGGAGCTGGAGCGATAGATGCTTCTATTAACCATTATGTAGCAAATAACTACTCAGGATCAATAATGAGCTTTTTACATTGTTTCTATGGTATTGGAGCTGTGATTTCTCCTAATATTATGTCTTTAGCTTTAAAGTATGCTAGATGGAATGAAGGTTATAGATGGACTTCTTTTATTCAAATAGGAATATTAGCTGTTGTCATATTATCTTTACCTTTATGGAAAAAGAAGAAAAATGAAGATAATAAAGAAGAAGAAAAGAGTGAGGAAACAGTAGGGATTTTCAAAACTTTAAAGGTAAAAGGGGTCATCGCTACTTTAATTGCTTTCTTTGCTTATTGTTCAGGAGAAGCTATTTGTTTTTTATGGACTTCAAGTTACTTCGCTGGAACTAAAGAAGGATTATCTAGTGAAGTTATAGCATCTTGTGGATCCTTAATTTTTGGTGGACTCATGTTAGGTAGATTAATATCAGGTTTTATCACTAACAAAATAGGAGATAAAAACATGATTAGAATAGGAATTAGCGTGGAATTCATAGGGATTTTATTAATTTCATTATCTTTTTCTAACTATATTGTAGCTATTATAGGATTCATTTTAACTGGTATAGGAATGGGACCAATTTATCCTTCAATAATGCATATGGCTCCATATAAATTTGATAAAAAATATAGCGCATCAGTTATCGGTTTACAAATGGCTTTTGCATATATTGGTACTACTTTTATGCCTATGTTATTTGGAGTTATTCAACAATATGTTGGTATGTGGATAATGCCTATATTTTTATTTATATTCTTAATTTTAAATATTGTATTAATAGAAATATCTAATGTAAGAGCTAAAAAGAATAATTTATAGAACATTTACTTATTTATTACATTTATAAAAATTATATTTACCAATTTTTGTTATTTGAATAATATTTTTAGATTTAAAATTATTTATACAGTATATCAATGTTCTCTTTGATACTTTCGTTTCTTTAATAATCTCTTCGTTAGATACTCCAAATGTTGAAAATAATGAAGCTTCATATATCAATCTATATATCTTCAATTCAGATTTACTCATTTTAAATTTAATTGGTAAATCATATAGTTTTTCTTTTTTTAATAATAAACTATCAATATAATTTTGAGCTTCATTTGATAATATATTTAATATTGTTTCAAGATAACTATTTAAACATCCAAATTCATATTTATCACTAGCTTCTTTAAAAGCTTTATAGTATTTATCCTTTTCATGTTCAAAAGAAGATGAGATTAAAAACGAAAAATAACTATTAGTTTCTAAATATAATCCATTAGAAAATAAATACCTACCAAATCTACCATTACCATCATAAAATGGATGAATATATTCAAATAAAAAATGAGACAAAATCATTTTAGTTAGGATTTCATTATTAGAATTATATAAATCTATAAATTCATTCATATATTTTTCAATTCGATCTTCTCCTTGAATACCTGAATGAACATTTTCTATACCATTAGAAATAAATACCGGTTTTTTTCTAAAATATTTTCCATCTGGTAAATCATCTTTTTCAATACCATCTTTTAAAATAACATCATATAATGATCTAATATCGCTTAAAGCATTTATCTTTTCACCTTTTGTTTTTAAAAGTTGTTTATAAGAATTTGATATAGATATAATTTTCTTATCCTTTGATGTCGATACACTATTAATAATTGAAAAAATATCGTGTTTTGTAGAAAAAATACTTTCAATTTTATTAGTAGACTCAATTTCATCAATTAAAAAAGATTGAACAATTTGATTTTTAGTAAAATCAGAAAATGAATTTATTATTAAATCTAATTTATTTATTTTTTTGTTAACTTCTAAAA
>CAVEUC010000018.1:0-88315 GCA_963619035.1 Lachnospiraceae bacterium GAM79 | reverse complement strand
TGAAGAACTTAAAACCACAATATACACAAAACTAATTAAAAGTAGAAATTATAAAGCCATCGTTTGATGGCTTTTTATTTTAACTTATTATATTTATATAAATTTATTACTTAATCTTTCCAATCGCTATCTGGATTAGACTTATTATCAAAATATAATTTTAATTCAGCTAAAACATCATTTATTTCTCTATAAATAAAATCATCTTTATTTACTACAGGATTTTCAAAATCCCCTGTAAATACTACCTTTTTATTTCTTAAAGCAATCTCTAATATCTTATTTATAATATCAGTATATTTATCACTAAAATGTTCTTTTAAATATATTAATTGAGTATAGAAATTAGGTTCTATAAAAAACATAGAATCTTCATATTTATAACAATTAACATTTTTATATTCTTTATCTACTACTATTTCTAAATTATTAAATTCTACTAATTCCATAATTAACCTCAATGATGATAACTTTCATTTTTATTTATCTTAAAACTTCTATATATTTGTTCTAATAAAAATATTCTAATTAATTGATGAGGAAATGTTAATTTTGAAAAACATATTCTTTTGTTAGCTCTTTTTTTAACTTCATCGCTAAAACCTAAACTTCCTCCAATTGCAAAATTAATATTCCCAATACCTTTTTCTTCTAAACTTAAAAAATAATTAGCTAATTGTTCACTAGTATATTCTTCACAATTTAAATCTAAAATAACAAGATAATCATTATCTTTAAGTTTCTTTAATAACTTCTCTCCCTCAATCTTTTTAATCTTATCTGGAGTGTTATTTTGTATTTTTTCATCTTCTATTTCAATCACATTCACATTTGCATATTTTGATAATCTTTTAATATATTCATTACACGCATCAACAAAATATTTTTCTTTAAGCTTACCAATACAATAAATATTAATCTTTATCATAAAATACCTGCTCTTTTTGATTAAATAAAACAATCTCAATATCTTTATTCAATTTATATTTTGAATCATTAAATATATCAAAATATGTATTTAAAGCAACATTAGGTTCGTTGCATTCTTCACTTAAATGAGCTAAACATATAAGTTTAGTGTTATCTCCTACTACTTCTTTCATGTAATTTGCACTTAAATCATTAGAAAGATGTCCCCAAGAAGATAAGATTCTTTTTTTAAGATCGTTTGTTCTTTTTGAAACTAATAACATACTTATATCGTGATTTGATTCGATTACATAATATTTCTTATTTTTAATTTCATTTAAAGTTTTTAAAGGAAGATATCCAGTATCAGTAATATAAACTAATGATTCTTCATTATTATAAATAATAAAACCACATGAATTTACATCGTGGCTTGTTTTAATAGCTTCAATGTTAATTCCTTTAATATTAATTGATTTATAAAATTCTAATATATTTGGATTTATAGAATTATCTAATACATCTTTAGTAGTATATATTTTTTTAAAATCATAAATATTAATGTATTTAATATGATCTATATGAGAATGCGTAATTAAAATACAATCAATATCATCAATCTTTTTATTTAATAATTCTAGTCCTTTTTTTATTCTTCTAAGGCATATTCCTGCATCGATTAATATCAAGGTATCATTTATTAATACTAATGTAGAATTGCCTTTAGAACCGCTTCCTAAATTAACTAATTTCATTTTGCTTTACTATATTCGCTTAATCTTTTTAAAGATTCATCAGTTGGGGTATCAAATCTAGAATATTTAGGAAAGAAAAATAAATGAGTTTGAGAAAGTTCACCATCTCTATTCTTAGCAATATTAATTTGAACAAGTTGTGCATCTAATGGTATTTCAGGTTTATTCGAATTTTCATTATTTTCATTGCTTTGTTTATTATCTTTTGATTGTGAGATACCTTGATCTTCATAATATCTTTCTCTATATAATAATAAAACTTGGTCAGCATCTTGCTCTAAAGAACCGCTACCTCTTAAATCAGCCATTTCAGGAACACGAGTTCCACCTCTTGCTTCAACTTGACGGTTAAGTTGGGATACACAAATAACAGGGCAATCTAATTCACCTGCTATCTTTTTACATTGTCTTGATTTATAGCTTAACTCTTCTGTATCACTAGCAAATTTTCTACCTTTTTCTTTATCAGTAATACCAATATGGTCTATGATGATAAGACCTAATTCACCATATTTATCTTTAAGTTTTTTACTCTTAATATAGATATCATCCATTGTGTTTGTTCTTTTATCATCAATATAAAAAGGAACAGACATCAATCTTTCTTTAGCTTCGCTTAATTTAGCTCTTTCGTTTTTGTCTAAATAACCATTTTCGATTCGTCTACTATCAACTGTAGCAACAGCAGCAAATAATTTAGTAGCTAATCGATCGCTTTCCATTTCTAGCGAGAAATAACCAACTGGTTTATTAGTAATTCTAGCGACATTATAACCAATATTTAAACTAAAAGTAGATTTACCCATACCAGGTCTACCAGCAATAATAATCATGTTACCATTTCTTAAACCATTAATCTTCTTATCTAAATTTGAAAATCCAGTTGAATATCCTTTAATTTCACCAGCATTTCCTAAACTTGCTTTAATTCTTTCATCGATTTGAATAGCAACATCGTGAAGCGCATCAAAACCTGTAGATTTACGTCTATTTGCAATTTCAATCAATTCACTTTGATATTTATTGATATATCCTTCAATATCATCCATTGGTTTACTTAAATATTCATTTTCAGCTTCATCTAATTTCATTAAATAAGTTCTTAATAATGTAGTTCTTTTTAATGAATCTACATAATAATTAATACTATCTGTATCTATAACTAAATCTAATAAGGATTTTAAATAATCAAAACCACCGATTATTTGAATTGTTTTTTTCTCATTTAAAAAATTGTAGACACTTGTCATATCGATAGGGCAATCGTTTAAAGCTAAACTTTTAATAGCTGTAAAAAGATATCTATTTCTACAATTATCCCGATAAAAATCTTCTTCGCTTAAATCGTTTACAACCGAAAGATTTTCTTCTGGTTGAAGAAGAAGAATACCCAAAATTGTTTTTTCACAAATCTCATCAACAGGATAACGATTTTTATCCATTATTCTTCAACAACATGAACTTTAATAGTTCCTGTTACTCCTTTATATAATTCAATATTTAATTTTGTGTAACCGAAAGCATTGATTAAAAACTTATCGATAATTTTTCTTTTATCAATAACAATATCAAATTCTGCTTTTAATTTTTGTTCAATCTCTTTATAAGAAATATTTTTAGATAAACTACCATCTGCTTGAGGTTTTGCTTTAAATTCAAGTGTAATTCCTTCTAATTTTTCTTTTATTTCTAAAGCTTTCTCTTTAAGTTGCTCTTGTCTAATTCTTTCGTCTTCTACTTGTTTATTTAAAACTTTAACTGAACCTTCAGTCTTTTTAACAGCCAATTTTCTCGCGATTAAAAAGTTATTAGCGTAACCATCATTGACTGATTTTGTTTCGCCTTTTTTTCCTAATCCTTTAACATCAACTAATAATATAACTTCCATACTATTCTCCTTTCGTATTTCCGCTTCTAGCTTCATTTAAATAATCATTTAAAACATTTAATAAAGTCTCTTCAACTTGACTTATAGTTTGATTTTTAAATGCTGCAGCAGCTTGAGTAAGATGTCCGCCGCCACCGAATTTTTCAACTAATATTTGAACGTTAACAGTTCCATCACTTCTTGCACTTACTTTTACAACATTTTCAGCAATTTTACCAATTACAAATACTGCATTAATACCTTTTAATTGCATGCATTGATTTGCTGCTTTTGCTAATGTAGAACCATCAACAATTTCATCTTCATCTGTCTTACAATAAACAACTCCATAATGAGGTGTTTGCATACTTGTTATTATCTTATTAACTAAAGCATATTCTTCATATTCATCTTTAAGTAAATCGTAAGCTAATGAGTTATCAGCTCCATATTCTTTCAAAATCATACTGCTTTCAAACGTTCTTAATCCAACTGATTTGTTTTTATAAAATCCTGTATCGAGGAAAATACCAGAAAGCATAATAGTCGCACTTGTTGGATCTAATTTAATATCAGCACTATTTGAACCATATTTAATGTACTCTGCAATCATTTCACAAGTACTTGAAGCACTAGGTTCAACATTATTAAATACGTTACTATCAATAAATTCTTCAGGTCTTCTATGATGGTCGATAACTGCAACTTTATCAGTTAACTCTAATGCTTTAGGGAACATCGTATAACTTGGTCTAGAAACATCACAAACAATTAAAAGTGTCGAAGGTTTAATTTTATCTAAAGCTTCTTTTGTTGAGATAATAAAAGTCGATAATTGTTCTCTTGTATAAAGTGAAGTTAATGCGTATCTAGCTTTCTTTTCGCATAATTTATTTTCAAAAATAATAGAAACTGGTTTCTTTCTTGATTCGACTATTGTTTTTACACCTAAACAAGCACCAAGAGCATCCATATCCATATCCATATGACCCATTAAAACAACATTACTAGATGCGTCAATCAATGTTTTTAAACTATCAGCAGTAACTCTAACTTGAACTTTATTTCTTTTTTCAGTTGCTTCAGTTTTACCACCAAAAAACTCTAATTCGCTTTCGTTTTCAACAATAACAACTTGATCGCCACCACGAGCTAAAGCAGTTTGAAGAGCATCATTAACTTTTTCATTTAATCTATTTACATCAGGAAAATCATGAGCAAAACTTATTGATAAAGTTGGTACGACAGTTTCACCTTTTCCGCATGCTTTAACATCATCCAATATTGAAAACTTATCTTTTTTCATTTTGTTTAAACATTCAAAAGAACAAACAGCAAAATAAGAATCGCTCTTAGTATGACGGATTAAAACATTATATTGTTTAAAATAATCAATAATTTCACTTCTAACTTTTAAGATTAAATCGTTATTATCTTCATCATTTTTAGTAATATCAGAATAGTTATCAATAACAATTGTTCCTAAAACTAATGAATTGTTCTTTGAATATGAATAAAGTTGTTCATACTCAGTGATATCTTTAAATATAAATAAATGAGCATTTTTTAAATATTTAACAGAATAATAAACGTTTGTATTGTGTTGAACAATAATACTATCAGCAACATCTTTTTCGTTAAAATCTTTTAATTTAGGAAATACATCGTATATATTTTCGTTTATAAAATTTAATTGTCTTTCTAAAAATAAATCTGAAATCCATAAAACAGTTCCATTATCATCTACGACAATTAATCCTAATTTTCCAAATAAATAAGCTTCATTAATATCTTTACCTAATGCATTTTCAGCAGTTATATCACTATTTTTCCTTATTTTATGGAAAGCAAATATCATGCACCAGATATAAACTCCATTTAAAAATACAATAACAAAAGCTGCATAGACAATGTATTCGGTTGCTATAACGCTTTGCATATCCCAAAGATTTAAAATATAGAGCGTTAAAAACACACCAATAATGACTATTTGTGTCAATGTTGTTATTAATGAATTGATTTTTAATTTTCTTAACTTGTTATTCATAACCTTTTTAAATACCACTTAAATTCTAATTATTCATATTATACAATAAATAATACATTCTTTTTAAATAATATTTAAAAAGGTTTCCAATTTAATGGAAACCTTATTGTTAATTAGTCTTCAACGTATGGAAGTAAAGCCATGAAACGAGCTCTTTCAATAGCAGTTTTTAATTGTCTTTGATATTTAGCGCTTGTTCCAGTTAATCTACGTGGAGAAATTCTACCACCAGATGTAATAAACTTCTTTAATGTTTCAACGTCTTTATAATCAATATATTTGATTTTATTTTTTGTAAAATAACAGACCTTTTTTCTTACTCTTTTCTTAATGTAAGCCATAATATTCCTTTCCTGATTAGAATGGAAGATCATCATCAGCTAAGTCTTCAGGTGCATTGTCGTTCTTCTCGGTATAAAAATCATCTCCTGAATTGTTATCTGGTGTATAATCAACATTCTTACCATTTGTTGAGCCGCTTGCTTTTCCAAGTAACTCTATATTTTCAACAACTATTTCAACAACTGATGCATTCGTGCCATCTTTTCTTTGATATTTTCTTTCTTGTAATCTTCCATCAACACAAAGTTGACTTCCTTTTTTACAATATTGACAAATAATCTCCGCAGTTTTATTCCAAGCATTACAAGTAACAAAACTTGAAGTTGTACTTCCATCAGCACCTTTAGTTCTATTGTTAAATGCTAATGTGAACGATGTGACCGCTAAACCTGAACCTGTTGTTCTTAATTCAGGGTCCTTTGTTAATCTTCCGACAATAATAACACGATTTACCATATGTTTTCCTCCAAAATTATTCGTGAGCGACTGTGATAAGAGTTCTTAAAACAGCACTATCAATCTTTTGAAGACGATCGAATTCTTTAGTAGATTCTACAGATTCACAAGTAATTGTAATAACTACATAGTATCCCTTGTTTTGCTTTTTAATAGGATAAGCTAAATCTCTAAGACCCCATTCGTTAACTGAAGCGATTTTAGCACCGCCTTTTGTTAAATAACCATGAAGTTTTTCGATTTCTGCTTTTCTTGCAGCATCATCAAGGTCTGCTTTTAAGATGTACATAATTTCGTACTTTTTCATATTCTTAAATACCTCCCTTTGGACTTTCGCCTCAAATCTAATCAGTTTGAGGAGAGAAGAATGCAAACTAATGCTTATAAAGTATACTTAAATTCTTGATGAAAGTAAAGTAATAAAAAATGCGCCTTCATAATACAAGACGCATTTTAATTTAATTTTTTAACCCTTTATTTTTCATCTCTCATAGTTGGGAAAAGAATTACTTCTCTAATTGATGGTTCATTAGTTAATAACATAACAAATCTATCAATTCCTAATCCAACACCGCCTGTAGGTGGCATACCATAATTTAAAGCATTTAAGAAATCATAATCCATCTCATTAGCTTCATCATCACCAAGTTCTTTAGCCTTTAATTGTGCTTCGAATCTTTCTTTTTGATCAATAGGATCATTAAGTTCGCTATAAGCATTACAGTATTCTGTTCCATTAACATAAAGTTCAAATCTTTCAGTAAATCTAGGATCTGCTGATTTTTTTGTTAAAGGAGAAATTTCAATTGGATGACCATGTACAAATGTAGGTTGTACTAAATCTTTTTCACAGAATTCTTCAAATAATGCATTTAAAATATAACCATTACTTGTCCAGTGATTTTCTAATTTAATACCTTTTTCTTTAGCAAAAGCAGAAGCTTCTTCAAAAGATAAATCTTTTCTTTCAAAATCGATTCCTAATTTTTCTTTTACTAATTCTGCCATAGAAACCCATTTAAATTCTGGACCAAAATCAATATCTAATCCTTGATAATTAATTTTTGTAGTGCCTAAACATTCTTGGCATGTATTTCTAAATAAACCTTCCATTAATTGTCTCATGGATTCTAAATCACCATAAGCTTCATATAATTCGACTGTAGTAAATTCAGGATTATGTTTCGTATCCATACCTTCATTTCTAAAAAGACGGCCGAATTCATATACTTTTTCTAATCCACCAACGATTAATCTCTTTAATTGAAGTTCAGTTGCAATACGTAAATAGAAATCTTTATCAAGAGTGTTGTGATGTGTGATGAATGGTCTTGCGCTAGCTCCACCTAAAATTGGTTGTAAGACGCTAGTTTCAACTTCAACAAATCCTCTTTCATCAAAATAATGTTGCATTGAACGAACAATTTTTGGTCTTAATAAGGCAACACGTTTTGCATCTTCGTTCATAATTAAATCGACATATCTATGTCTATATCTTTCTTCAACATCTGTTAAACCATGAAATTTTTCTGGTAAAGGTTTTAAAGATTTAGTTAAGAATGTGAATTTAGTAACTTTTAAAGTAAGTTCACCAGTTCTAGTAAACATTAAAGTTCCACCTAATCCAACGATATCACCTACATCGCAAGCTTTAAAAATTTCATAGCTTTCAGGTCCAACAGAATCAATAGAAATGTAAGCTTGAATCTTTCCAAATTTATCTTGAATATTAAAGAATGATGCTTTTCCCATCTTTCTTAAAAACATAATACGTCCTGCTACAATTACGTTAATAGGATTTTGTTCAAGAATTTCGTTATTTAATCCCTTTGCTTTTTCTTTGCATGTTTCACTTGTATCAGTTCTTACAAATTTTTCACCCCAAGGATATACGCCAAGTTCTTCTAATTTTTTTAATTTTTCTCTTCTTGCTAATTCTTGGTCATTTAATTTTTCTTCCATATTTATACCTCGCCTTAATATTATATATTAATTTCTTTTATATTTTTACTAATTTAAACTTACTTTTATACTTTCAATTAAAGAATTTAATTCTTCTTTCGATGAAATAGACATAGTTAATTGCTTTTTAAACTCTTTAGAATTAGGTATATCATCTAAAAACTTTGGAGCTATTCCTCTTAAAATTCTTAACGCTTTTAATTCTCCTAATTCCTCAATTAAATCATTAGCATATTCTTTTAAATAATCCATTTGTCTCACAACATCTTTATTAGTTTTAATAATCTTATTTTGCTCGATGCTTTTATTTAAATCGCTTATTAATTCAGGATTGCCAATTCCACCTCTAGCAACCATAACAGCATCTGCATTTGTTATTTTTAATGCGTTTATACCATCTTCAACAGTAAATATATTTCCGCTTACGCAAAATGGTATTTTTATCGTTTCTTTTAATTTAATTAACTCTTCGAAATGAGGTAGACCTGTATATAATTCTTTTCTAGTACGCGCATGAATCGCTATAAATTTTACGCCTGCTTTTTCAAGTGTTTTACAAGTTTCTAATACGTTCACACTATCCCAACCTAAACGAATTTTACAACTCACTGGTTTCTTACTTTTTTTACAAATTTCATTCACCATTTCATATAGTTTTTCTTGATCTTTTAACCAACTACTTCCACCATTATTTTTAACAACTTTTGGTACAGGACAAGCTAAATTTAAATCTAATATATCATATTGAAAATTCAATTTATCTAGTTCATCAATAGCTTTTAAAAGCGTTTCTTTACTTCCGCCAAATAATTGCAAAGCAAGTGGACGATCACTACCATCACTTTTAAGTAATTCATAGGTTGAATTGTTTTTATAAATTAATCCACAATCACTAATCATTTCGGTATAAGTTAAACCAACACTAAATTTATTCATTAACTTTCTATACGAAAAAGAAGTTATACCCGCCATTGGAGCGAGTATAACTTTACTTTTAATTTCGATATCACCTATAAAAAACGACATTTAAAACTATTCTTTTTTATCTTCTTCAGTTTTGTTTTCTTCTGGTTTAGAACCATTAATTATTGTTTCATCACTAGAAATTTTTTCTTGAATATCTTTTGAAGCCATACTTTTAGCAGTATCTTTTTGAGAAACTGTTTCTTCAGGCATAACTCTATTTTTAAGAAGATAATCAATTTCTTCTTCATTAATAGTTTCATGTTCTAATAATGTTTTAGCGATTAAAATTACATCATCTTTTCTTTCATTGATAATTCTTAAAGCTTCAGAATGAGCGTGTTCAATAATTTTTCTAACTTCTTTATCGATTTCATCAGCAACAGCACTTGAGAAATTCTTTTGTGCGTTAGTGTAGTCTCTACCTAAGAAAACGCTACCTGTATCTTTTTCATATTGAATAGGTCCTAAGCTAGACATACCATATTCAACAACCATACTTCTAGCAATGTTAGTTGCTTTTTCAATATCGTTACTAGCACCTGTAGAAACATCTTTAAAGAAGATTTCTTCACTGCTTCTACCACCTAATAAACCTATGATTTCAGCTTCTAATTCACTTTGGGTAGCTAAGAATCTATCATCATCTGGTCCCATTAATACGTGACCACCAGTTCTTCCACGAGGAATAATAGTAATTTTTCTAACCTTATCAGCATAAGTTAATGTTAAACCGATAATAGCATGTCCAGATTCATGATATGCAACCATTTCTCTTTCTTTTGCATTCATTCCTTTGCTAGATTTAGCAGGTCCAGCAATTCTTCTATCAATAGCTTCATCAATATCAGCCATTGAAATTAATTCACGTTTTCCTCTTACAGCAAGGATTGCAGCTTCATTTAAAATATTAGCAATGTCAGCACCACTAAAACCAACAGTTCTTTTTGCAAGTTGAGCAAAATCAATTGAAGGTTCAAGATGTTTATTTTTAGCATGTACTTTAAATATAGCTTCTCTACCTTTTTTATCTGGTAAATTAACTGTAATTTGTCTATCGAAACGACCAGCTCTTAATAAAGCAGGATCAAGAACATCGTCACGGTTAGTAGCAGCAATAACGATAATACCCGAATTTTCTTCAAATCCATCTAATTCAACAAGTAATTGGTTAAGAGTTTGTTCTCTTTCATCATTTCCGCCACCCATTCCAGCGCCTCTTTGTCTTCCGACAGCATCAATTTCATCAATGAAAACAATACAAGGAGCATTTTGTTTAGCTGTTTTAAATAAATCTCTAACTCTACCAGCACCAACACCAACGAACATTTCAACAAAATCAGATCCAGAGATTGAGAAGAAAGGAACACCAGCTTCACCAGCAACAGCTTTTGCTAATAAAGTTTTACCAGTTCCTGGAGGACCAACAAGTAAAACACCCTTTGGTAATTTAGCACCACATTTTGTAAACTTTTTAGGTTCTTTTAAATAATCGACAAGTTCAACCATTTCAGCTTTTTCTTCGTCACAACCAGCAACATCAGCAAATCTAACTTTAGAATCATCAACTTTTCTTGCTCTTGCTTTATTAAAATCTAATGCTTTACTATTTCCACCAGCACTAGAAGATAACATCTTAAAGAAGAAGTAACCTAATAAAACAAATGCGAGTATTGTAATGATTGTAGGTAACCAAGAGATAAGCCAATTTTCAGTATAAGCTGTATAATTTCCAACAATATAATCTTTACTTCCAATGCAAGATGTAAAGTTTGCATCATTTAAATAAAGTTCTTTTGCATCTCTAACTTCATCGGATAATGCTTCAGAAACTGTTCTACCAGCATGTGCATATTCACTTGCGCTTGTTGAAGGAATAACAGTTACATTATTAAAATAAGAAGTTGTAAGAGTTGTCTTATAATAATCTTTTGTATATGAACCATTGGTTGCTTTTGTTGCAACTATTAATTTTAAATCAACTTTATTTCCATCATCTATTGCACTATATGTATAAAAAACATAATTATCTTTGTTTTTCTTTGTTCCGCTATCTTCTTCATATTTTTCAAACAATTTTTCTTCAAGTTCTGTTGAGTTGATAGTTACATAATTTGCACCAACAAAACTATTAACAATAAAATAAATTACAAAACCAGCTAAAGAAGCAATAATAGCCCAAAGTAATACTGAATACCATATAGGTCTTTTTCTTTCTTTCATTTTCAATCTCCTTTCGTCTAAACAAGTAGTATTATTTTACAACAACTACTTTATTTTATAAAGTAAAAAACAATTTATTAAAATATCTATATCAAAAATTATCGGTGAATTATTATCGTTATTTTCTTTATGGTAATGTGGGGTATAAATCAACTTATTTTTTTTATCGTATATACCAGGCCAAATTTCTCTAATTTGATAAGGCATTTTTTGATCAATAAATAGTCGATTAATTCTTTTTTTAATACCATTAATTTCAAAATAATCATCTATATCGACTGCTTTTATATACGCTCCATTTGCTTGAATATAAGAAAATAGCGGGGATTCCGTATTGTTTTTGAACATTAATTCAGTACTTGCTTCCTTTAAATTAAAGTGATATTTTTCTGTAATAGGTCTACCTATAAAAAATTCTCCATATGAATAAAAAATTCTATAATTTTCATTACAATAGTTTATAGTTTTATTTATCTTTATCTTTTCATAGATATCTAAAATAAACTTTTTTGAAATTGGTTTATAAATTTGAAGCAGTTTTAATTTTGATATTATAATTAATTGAAAATCACCGATCGATAAATTTAATATTTCATCTTTAGTTAAAACAGGTTTAGAAAAATATTCAGCTATTTCATAAATTCTTTTTTGTAAATTACGATTCTTTTTATTGATTTCTAATATTATTTTATCTCTTTCGTTTCTATTCATTTTTGATACGATTTCATGTCTTATTCTATTTCTTTCACAACAATCCAAAAGGTTAGTTTTATCAATAGAATATGGTACATTGTTTTTGTCGCAATATTCTTGTAATTCTTTTTTAGAAATGTTAAGCAAAGGTCTAATATAATTGATTCCATTTATAGTATATTTTTCGTTTAAACCATAATAAGAAACTACACTATTTCTTTTCAGTTGTAGAAGATAGGTTTCAATTAAATCATCTTCATTATGCGCTATTAAAATATCACATGAAAAATTCTTAATTGTGGTTTCTAAAAAGAAATCATATCTAGTTTTTCTACACCATTCTTCTAAATTTCCGTATTCTTTTTTGTAATATAATTCATTTACAAATAATTGAATATTATTTTTTTCACAATATTTTCGCAATTCATTTTCTTCCAAATCGCTTTCTTCTCTTAGATGATAATTACAATGACAAACAAAAAATTTGTAATTATTTTTTATTAATAAATCAAATAAAGACATTGAATCAGGTCCAAAACTACACGCTAAAGCATATATTCTTTTCCTATTTAATTTAGTCAATTTCATTATTAATTTTATCCTCGATAACTTTATACATAGTTTGGCTTTCTTCTTTATTTGCGTGTTCTAAAACTTTTAAGATTTCAATTGTTAAAAGATGTCTGCCTAAAGATAACACTACAATATCTCCAACTTTTATTTGATAAGCAGGTTTAACAACCTTGCCATTTACTTGAAATTCACCACGATTTAGCAGCTCTTTTGCAACAGTTCTTCTTTTTAATAATCTCGAAACTTTTAAAAATTTATCAATTCTCATACTTTACCTTTTTATTTATCTTATCTAAATTCACAATTACTTTCATAATATTTTTTACTAATTCTAACCAATTATTTCTTTTATAAATAATTATCTTCAACTGCTTATTAGTATACATCATTTTAATTTTATTAATATATGGTAATAAGCTTGTAAATAACGTCGATCCAATTCCGTTTATAGAAGAAAATTCATTAGTTAATGTTAAATTAACAGTACTAGAAAAATCTTCAAGTTTTTCAAAAATAGTGTTTTCACTATAATAAATATCAATTTCTCTTTTTTCTAAAAGAAGTGATGTTTCATTAGGAATTTTACCATAAATATCTCTAATTTCACTTCTTAAATAAGAAATATCTTCAATATTTCTACATTGTAAAATTTTTTGATAAATTTCAATTTTACTTTCATCACTTGCATAACTTGAAGGTATATATGCATCAATACTTAAATTTAGTAAATTAGGAATTTTTTCATCTTTTTTAATACCACTTTTCTTC
The DNA here is from genome assembly GCA_963619035.1 of Lachnospiraceae bacterium GAM79. GTDB lineage: Bacteria > Bacillota_I > Bacilli_A > RFN20 > CAG-826 > Onthovivens. The sequence goes on along the minus strand of CAVEUC010000018.1, from coordinate 74,757 downwards.
TCATCAATACTTTCTTTTAAAAGTTTTAAATACATATCAACACCGACTTCATCTATAAAACCAGCTTGCTGAGGACCTAAAATATCTCCAGCACCACGTATTAATAAATCTCTTTGAGAAATTTTATATCCACTTCCTAATTCAGTAAATTCTTGAATAGCTTTAAGTCTCATTTTTGCTTCTTCAGTAATTTCTTTATTTTGTCTTATCATCAAATAAGCAAAAGCCATTCTATCGCCTCTTCCAACTCTCCCTTTAATTTGATAAAGCTGTGATAATCCAAAATGATCTGCATCATAAACAATCATCAAGTTTGCATTTTTAACATCTATTCCATTTTCAATAATTGATGTACATAACAATAAATCAATTTTCCCATCATAAAAATCGTCCATTACTGCTTCAATTTCACTTTTTTGTAATTTACCATGTATAACACCAATTCTACATTCTGGAACCAAATCATTTATTCTTTTTGACATAGAATATATTGAATCAACATAGTTATATACAAAGTAGATTTGACCATCTCTTGATAATTCTTTCTTAATTAAATCTTTAACAATATATTCATCATAACCAATTACATAAGTTTGAATAGGCATTCTTTCTTTAGGTGCAGTCTTAATAGTCGATATACTTTTTAAACCTATTAGTGATGATTGTAATGTTCTAGGAATAGGTGTAGCACTTATAGTCAATATATCGATGTTACTATTTAATTCTTTAATTTTTTCTTTTTGTTCTACGCCAAACCTTTGCTCTTCATCAATAATCAAAAGTCCTAAATTCTTAAAATTAACTTTCTTTGATAAAACCTTATGTGTAGCTATTACTAAATCAATACTACCATCATTTATCAATTCTATATTTTTCTTATTTTCTGCTTCATTATTTAATCTAGATAATAAACAAATCTTAACACCAAAGCCCATAAAACGATTTAAACATAAATCATAATGTTGTTTCGCTAAAACTGTAGTAGGACATAAAAAACATACTTGTTTCCCGCTTAAAATTGCTTTAAAGGCACATCTTAAAGCTATTTCAGTTTTTCCAAATCCAACATCACCACATAATAGTCTATCCATCGGTTGAATATTTTCCATATCACGTTTAATTTCTTCTAGACATGTACTTTGATCTTTAGTTAATTCATACTGAAATTTATCTTCAAATTCTTTTTGTATTTCGTCATCATCAGCAAATTTAAAACCTTTAATTTGAGCTCTTTCTTGATATAAATTTAATAATCTTTCCGTTAAATCATTAATTCTTTCTTTAATTTTTTTCTTAGTATTTTTCCATTTTTCACCATTCAAAGAATTTAAATGGGGCTTTACACCATCTTTACCAACATATTTTCTTACTAAGTCAAACTGATATAGTGGTACATACAATATGTCATTATTTGCATAAAGAATTTTTATATAATCTTCATGTTTACCATCAACAAGAAGAGTTGTAATTTCTTGAAATTGACCTATTCCTTTAGCTTCATGAACTACATAATCTCCAGGTACTAATTCCAAATAACTACCTAAAATAATTCCTTCTTTAAATTTAGATGAGTATTGATGATTGCTTTTTTTAACACCAAATAATTCTTTAGAAGTTAAAAACACTATGTTTTCCTTACTATTTTCGTATCCAGAATACATCTCACCATTATATATAAGAATATTTTTATTAATAAAATTCAAATCATCAGAATATATATAATCCATTTCAAGATATTTCAATATTTCTTTAATTTTATTTATTTGATAATCATTTTCTAAAACAATGACAATTTGGTAATCAATAGAAATATAGTTTTTAAAAACAATCATTATTTCATTTACACTTTTAGCACTAAAAGTAGGGGCTTTAATGTTTAATTTAACATCATTTTCATGCGTGTAAATATTTGATATATAATCAATTTCGATATGATTTCCCGTATATTTTACTTCTTTATTAAAATATTTTAAATTAGATAAAGCCTTGCCAGATTTAAACAATTCATTCATAAAATTGTCTGCATCTTCAAACAATAGTTCTTTATCTTTTTCAAATTCTATCTCATCCGAAACAATTAAATAATTAAAATTAAAATAATCAAAAATTGATGAATAATTTTCACATAATAAACTATAATACTTATAATTTTTTTGTGTTAAAAACCCAGCTTTTATTTCTTCTTTTAGATTCAAAATTTCTTCATCTAAATAATTTTTAAGATATTCTTCAATCCTTCTAGAATCTTGATTATAAATATTATCAATTAATTTAAAGTTTTCATCTTTTTTATTTTCGTCCAATATCAAAAATGTACTTGGTAATATTATAACTTCTTCAATTTCTTTTATTGATCTTTGTGTAGATATATCAAAAAATTTTATTGATTCAATTGTATTATCAAAAAATTCTATTCTAATTGGATTATCATAATTTATAGAAAAAACATCTAAAATATCGCCTCTTTTAGCAATCTGTAAAGATTGATCTATTTTATTAACCTTATAATATCCTGTACTAATTAACTTTTTAACTATTTCATCTATATCATAATTACCATCTTTTTTTAATTCAATTTTACTATTTAAAAACACGCTTTTTTTAGGATAATATCTATATAAAGAACTAGGTGTAAAAATAATAATTTTATGTTCAGCTTTACTTAATTGATACAAGTTAAATAATTCTTGCGCAACCATTTCTTTAGATTTTGAAATATATTCAACACGTATCAATTCATCAGTTTCAAATGCAATTATATTATCATCTTTAACAAACGATAATAGCCAATTTCTAATTTTATTTAATTCATAATTATTAGGGGCTAATATAACAATATTTTCATTACTTTTATAAAAACGATTTAAACCTAAAAAACATGTAGATAATAAAGAATCTCCAACAAAAAAATTCCTATCTTTTTTTGATAGGGGGGTGTCATTAAAATAATTAACAATATAATCTAATAGCTTTATAGTTTTACCTCTTTATTATAAATTGTCATCGCTTTATTAAACGATTCTTTTAAAGAAATTTTTAAAGCATCTACAGCATTCTTTTTTGCTTGTTCTATAAGTTCACTTTCCTCTTTGTTAGGTTTAGTTAAAACAAAATCAACAACATTATATACCGGTTTACCAATACCAATTTTAATTCTATTAAATTCTTCTGTTTTTAAATTAGCAATAATTGATTTCAATCCATTATGACCTCCACTACTGCCTTTTATTTTTAATTTTATTTGACCAACTTTTGTATCCATATCATCATAAATTACAATCAAATCTTCTACAGGAATTTTAAAATAATTCATCAATAACACTATGGAATCCCCACTCAAATTCATATAAGTTTGAGGTTTTAACAAAATTAAATCTTCATCATAAAATTTAGTTTTAACATATAGACCTTTAAAGCCTTCTTTATCAATATCAATCCCTAGCGATTCAGCAAAAAGATCAACAACATCAAAACCCATGTTGTGTCTTGTGTGTTCATATTCTTTTCCAGGATTACCTAAACCTACAATTAATTTCATAAAAATATTTTACTATTGTTAAAAAATAAATTAAAGCGTTTTAAAAACATTGTATCAATCAAATAATTAGAATAATTAACAAAATTTGATTTAAGAGCTCTTTATACTTAAAATTATATTTATGGAAGTTGCAGTAAGTGTCATTGTTCCAATTCACGGAGTTGGGAAATATTTAGAAAATTGTTTAAAAACATTAGATGAACAATCTTTTGACTTACCATACGAAATTATTTGTGTAAGTGATAATTGTTGTGATAATTCAGATGAGATTATAGATTCTTTTGTAAGCAAAAATCCGAATAAATTTATTAAATTATCAGTTAATAACAAAAATGTATCTGATAGTAGAAATGATGGATTAAAAATTGCTAAAGGTCAATTTATTATGTTTGTAGATGGTGATGATTGCGTTTTAAAAGATTATATTAAGAATTTATATAACTTAATTATTAATACTAAATCTGATATTGGCTCATGTAACTTTTATTATATCTACGAAGAAAGAAAAAACAAAAAATTTAAAGGGTTTGCCTCTAGGTTTACTCTTCCAAATAAATGTAGTGCTAAAAAAGTAAGGAAAGCTTTATATAACGATATAAGATATAGGGGTTATGTTTGGAATAAAATTTATAGAAAATCATTTTTAGATAAATATAATATTAGATTCAATAAAGATTATTTAGTATGTGAAGATTATTTATTTAATGCAATTTGCTTAGCTAAGACAAATGAAAAAATCAGATTTACTCCTTATAGAGGATATCTGTATTTGCAAAGAAACAACTCATTAATTCATTCAGTAAATCAATTTGTTGCAATCGATTCATTTTTAAAATTATATACTTTTTTAAAAACTTACGAATTATTAAACAATATAAATTTACAAACTAATACGTTACATTTTTCTAGAAAGTTATTTATTAGAATAGACTTATTTAAGAAAAGAAAATACATTAAAAATTACAAAATTATTAAAAAAGAATATTTAAATAAAATTGATTCAATAAAACATGCTAAAAATTCAGAATCTTTTGATAAGCATATAATAGAAGATTGTAAAAAATATCTTTAAGTATAAATTTAATATTAGTTTTTTGTATTTTAATTGACAATTTTGTCAATGAATAATATATTATTTTTATGCCTAAAACAATCGAGCAAAACAAACTATTAAAGGAAAAAAGAAAGGAAGAAATTCTAAATGCTTCCCTAAGACTTTTTGCTAATTTCGGAGTTGAAAGTATTACAATGGACGAAATAGCAAAAGAAGTAGGCTGTTCGCATGGTTTAATTTATCATTATTTTGATAGTAAAGAAGAAATTGCTAAAGAGTTATCTTTTAAATCTAGAAAACTTTTTAATTACGAATTTTTGAAAATAAGTCAAAAAGAAACCGACATTATATCTAAATTTAAAGAATTTCATCATTTATTCATAAAAAGTGTAAAAGAATCCGAAGAGAAAAGGTTCTATCTTTTCCTTCTTTTAACACTTCCTTACAATTCTTTAGAAAATCAAGAAATTAAAACTTATTACAAAAAAGGATATAAAAAATTAGTTAATATTTTTCAAGAAATTATTGAACAAAACGATGATTTAAAACTGTTTTCTGCTAAGCAACTCGCAGATTCTTATTATTTTTATTTAACAGGTTTAGTTTATTCTTCGATAAAAGATCCAACATCAATAAGGAAGATTGACGAAAATTTCATTTTAGATATTATTAGAATTTAGGTAAATTATGAAAAAGATTTTAAGTGTTTTATCAAAAAAACGGTACTTAGTAATAGCAGTGTTTGCAGCTATTATTTTACAATGTTATTTACAACTTCAATTACCTGATAAGATGAATTCAATTCAAAAAATAATAACTGAAGTTCCTCAACCTGATAATATTATAAATAAAATACTTATCGAAGGTTCGTGGATGCTTTTAATTAGTGTTGGTGTATTTGCGTGTGCAGCATTCCAAAACTATTTTTGTTCATATCTTGCTTCTTATGTAAGTAAAGAATTAAGAAGTCAAATTTTCAATAAAATCACTCATTTATCACTACAAGATTTCAATAAATTTGGAACTGCAACATTAATTACAAGAACAACAAATGACACTGAACAAATTAAAAATTTCTTAATTATGGGAATTAGAACTATTGTAATGTCGCCAACATACATGGTTATAGCTTTTGTTTTAATTTTTACAAACAATTATACAAACCCTAAATTAGCTATTGTTTTAGCGGTTGTTTTACCTTTGATTATCATCTCTTTAATAATCTTATTGATTGTAACTGCACCTTTATTTAAAAAGTTACAAATCAATATTGACAATATTACAATTGTTTTAAGAGAAAATTTAACTGGTATTAGAGTTGTTAGAGCTTATAATCAACAAGAAACTGAAGATTCTAAATTTGATGAAGCAAATTTAAAAGCAACAAAAACAATAGCTAAAGCAAGCAAAATTATGGCTGCAGCTGATCCAATTATTTCTATATTTTTTAATATAAGTTATGTAGCTATATTTGCATTAGGATATTATTTAATGAGTGGAGTATCTATTAGTGAAACCGCTACTTTATCTAATACAGTTTCCGGCATAGTTGTAGTAAGTCAATATTCCATGCAAATTATGCAATCTTTTGTAATATTAGCTATGTTATTAATTATGATTCCTCAAGCAAACGCTAGTATTAAAAGAATTAATGAAGTTTTAGTATGTGAAGATACAATTAAGGAAATAGATCCTAAAGATTTTAATAGAGATCAATTTAATAATAGAGAAAAAGGAATAATTGAATTTAAAAACGTTTCTTTTAAATATCCAGACAGTAACAAAAATATATTAGAAAATATTTCTTTTAAAACAAAGCCTGGTACAACAACAGCAATCATAGGTTCAACCGGCAGTGGAAAAAGTACATTAATTAATCTTATTCCTAGATTCTATGATCCAACTGAAGGTACTATATTAATCGATTCCTACGATATAAAATCATTGCCTTTAAAAAATCTTAAAGAATTGATCGGATTCGTACCTCAACAAGCATTATTATTTTCAGGTACAATTCAAGATAATATTAAATTCGGAAATATAAATGCTAGTGATGAAGAAATAGATGAAGTTTTAGAAATTGCACAAGCTAAAAATTTTATCGATAAACTTCCTGATGGTAAATTATCATCGGTTTCCCAGGGCGGTAAAAACTTTTCAGGTGGACAAAAACAACGTTTATGCATTGCTAGAGCACTGATCAAAAAACCGGAAATATATGTTTTTGACGACTCTTTTAGTGCTTTGGATTTTAAAACAGATGCAAAATTAAGATATGCTTTAAAAGATTACACTAAAAACTCTTCAATTATTATAGTTGCACAAAGAGTATCATCAATACTCGATGCAGATAATATTATTGTTTTACATAACGGAAGATGCGTAGGACAAGGAAAACATAGTGAATTACTTGTTAATTGTCCGATTTATCAAGATATCGTTAAATCACAATTAGATAGCGAAGAAGTTAAAAAAACTATCGAAATGTTAGGTAAAATTAATAAAGGTGAGGAATAGTTATGCCACCAAAAATGCACGGAAGACACGGTAAAGACAAACCTAAAAATTTTAAAAAATCTTTCTTTAGAATGATCAAAGATTTCAAGAAGCAATTACCACTTATAATTGTTGTAGTTTTTTTATCTATAATTAGTGCAATTTTAACAATCTATGCTGCAGTTTATATGAAACAAATCATGGCAATGTCTTCTAATAATATATTAAATATCGATACATCTACAAATACAATTTCTATAAATTGGCAAGCCTTTGTCTATAGTTTTGGTCTTCTGTTAGCGTTATATATCGGTAGTTCATTAATTTCCTTTATTTCTCAATATTTAGCAGTAAATATAAGCTCAAATTACGCTTACAATATGAGGCAAAAAGTTCAAAGGAAATTAAATTTCTTACCATTATCATATTTTGACAGAGTTCCTTACGGAGATACTCTTTCAATTGGTACAAATGATGTCGATAATATTTCAAGAAATCTTACATCTATTATCACTCAAACATTTACCTCATTTACACTCTTTTTTGGTACTTTAATATCAATGTTTGTTGTTCAATGGCAACTTGCTTTAGTTGCAATTGCTTCGTTACCATTTACATTATTAGTTGTATTTTGTATTTCAAAATTCAGTGGTAAACAATTCATAAATTATAGACATCAATTAGGTGTTTTAAATGGACAAATCGAAGAAACATATGCTGGATATCGCATTATAAAACTATTCAATAAAGAAGATGATACAAAAGCAATATTTGAAGATAATAATAAAAAATTAGCTAAAAGTGATTATCTTTCTCAATTTTTAAGTGGATTCATTTTTCCATCAACTTATTTCATCAACAATTTATCATATGTTGCAATTGCTGTTGTTGGCGGAATAATAAATGATGCTGCATCAATGTTAACTTTCTTTTTATTTTTAAATTTATTTAGTAGACCATTTCAACAAATTGGACAAATTTTTAATGTTATTCAATCTGTTGTAGCTAGCGGAGAAAGAATTTATAATCTTTTAGACGAAGAAGAAGCTGCTAAAGATGGGTCTTACATTATCCCTACACTAGTTTCAGAAAATAATATTTATATTCGAGATTTTAACAATATTAAAGAATCTATTTTTTCAATAAAGAATCCTTTTATTTATTCTTTAAACAATAAAAATGACTCTAATTTTAGTTATGTAACAACTATAAATAACATAGTAATAAATGAAAAAGAAGTTGGAAAACATATAGTTTTTGACGAAATTAGAGATTACAAAATTCAAGTTTATAAAAAGCAAAATTTAATAGAAGACACTAATAAAATATACGGCAAATTCTCTTTTAAAAATGTTTATTTTAAATATATAGAAAATAAACCTTTAATTGAAAATTTTAATCTTGAAGTTAATAAAGGTGATTTAGTTGCAATAGTCGGTCCTACCGGAGCAGGTAAAACAACTATGGTCAATTTAATTATGAGATTTTATGATTTAAATTCAGGACAAATATATTTAGACGATAAACCTATTACAGATTACTCTTTAAAATGCTTAAGAGGATCAATAGGCATGGTTTTACAAGATAGTTGGTTATTTAAAGGATCTATTAAAGATAACTTGTTATTCGGAAACCAAAACGCAACAAAAGAAGAGTTAATTGAAGGATGTAAACAAGCTCATATTTATGATTTTATTGAAACATTACCTAATGGTTTTGATTTTATGTTAGATGAGGACGGAACAAATATATCTCAAGGTCAAAGACAATTATTAACAATCGCTAGAGCAATCATTTCTAAACCAAAAATAATGATATTAGATGAAGCAACAAGTAGTGTTGATACTAGAACCGAATCACAAATTCAAGATGCATTAAATACAGTCATGAAAGACAGAACAAGTTTTGTTATTGCACATAGATTATCAACAATTAAAAATGCAAAATTAATCATTGTTATGAAAAAAGGAAAAATTGTAGAAATCGGAAATCACTATGATTTACTAGCTAAAAAAGGCTTTTATTACGATTTATACAGTTCTCAATTTGCCGGAATTAATCCAATGGCAAATAATAACGAACAACTAGAAAGCTAATTACTTTATTTGACCTTCATTATTTATTTGTAAATAATTTGATAAATGTTTATAAGACGATTTTAAATTAGGATATAAATTTAAATAAACTTTGTTAAATAAATAATCATATTTTTCATATGCTTCTTTATTAGGTTTGAATATTTTACTAATATGAACCATTGCCTCTTTAGCTTCAACAACATCTTTAAATTCATTTATAGCAACAAAAGTAGCCATTGCACATCCTAAAGAACTTGTTTCATATGTAGAAGTCTTTATTACAGGAATACCAAAAATATCAGCAGTAATTTGACATATTGCATCACTCCTACTGCCGCCACCACTAATAGTTAAATATTTAATTTTTCTTTTTGTTTTCTTAGCAATTCCAATTAAACCTTCTTTTAATGCATAAGCTATACCTTCAATTATTGCTCTATATAAATGATATTTAGTATGTACATCAAAAAATCCAATTATTGAGCCCTTAGATAAAGGTCTGCTTAAAGAAGGCCCCCAATAAGGTTGAACTATCAAACCATCACTTCCAGGTGGGATTTCAGCTAGTTTTTTGTTTAAAATTTCTTCTGGGGCGATATTTTCAATCTCTGCTTCCATCATTTCCTTGTTAGCAAATTGTTTACTAAACCAACCTAACATCCAATAACCTCTATAAACTTGAACTTCTCCTGTATATGCACCTTTATAGCAGCAAGCATAAGAAGGTAAGAAGCGTTCAGGTTCAAAATATTTATCTTTTACAACTGCAATGGAACTAGCAGTACCATAACTAATATGAGCAAAAGAAGAATCAATCGCTCCACAACCTAAAGCCTCGCAACTTTTATCATTTCCAGTTGTAACAAAATTTAAACCTTCAGGAAGACCAGTTTCATAATGACCTATATTTGTAATTTTTCCAATTACACTTCCAGTTTCATAAATAGTAGGTAAATACTCAATTGGTATTCCAAAAATACAAGCTTTTAATCCTTTTACTGATTTATACCATTCTTTCTTTTTGAAATTGATAGGATAGTGTCCAATCATATTTGATGCACCATCACCACAAACTCCAGTCATTCTATAAATAAAATAAGAAGATAAAGGAACGTAATGTTTTATCTTATTCCAATTCTCTTTTTCGTTCTCTTTAATCCATAAAGCTGGGGTACGTTTTCTATTAAAAACTATGGTATTTCCCATACCAATTACATTAAATAATGCGGTATAAAGAGCAGGTATTTTTTCTTCTAATTTTGCTTGTCTTTGATCAAGCCAAATAATAGAAGGTCTTACAACTTTATAATTTTCATCAAGATAAGCTGCAGTGTCTCTAAAACATGTTAATGAAAAATAATTACATTTAGATAATACATCCTTATTTTTCTCGGCTAATCTTTTTGATGCTTTACACATACACTCATAATAAAAATCTGGATTTTGTTCGCAATATCCTGGCTTAACTGAAAAATAAGGTTCAATATATTTTTCTTGTTCAAAAGCAATAAAATTTCCCTTATTATCAATTATAGAAACTCTAACAGATTGTGTTCCAAAATCTATAGCTAAAACATATTTATCTTCTTTTTCCATAATTAAAATTAATTCCTTATATAAAATATTTTAACAATTCATAATAAAATTAGTAACAGAAAAATAATTTATTAATTGTTTATATCATAGATATAAAATGTTATAATACCATCGTGGTTATTTTGACTACTAATTAAATTTGGAGGAAAAAAGATGTCAAAAAAATATGTCTACCTCTTTAATGAAGCTTACGGATTAGGAAAAGAGCTTCTTGGAGGAAAGGGTGCTGGACTTGCTGAAATGACACATATTGGTGTTCATATTCCTCAAGGCTTTACTGTTACAACTGAAGCATGTACCCTTTATTATGAAAGTGGCAAAAAAATGCCAGATTACTTAATCGATCAAATCGATCAAGGTATCAAAGATGTTGAAAAACAAACAGGAAAATCATTCGGTGGTGTTGAAGAAGGTAAAATGCCTCTTCTTGTTTCTGTTCGTAGTGGTGCTAGAGTTTCTATGCCAGGTATGATGGATACAATCCTTAACCTTGGTTTAAACGATACTACTGTTGAAACATTAGCAAAATTAAGCAATAACGAAAGATTCGCTTACGATTCATATCGTAGATTTATCTTAATGTTCACTAACATTGCTAAAGGACATCCAAGAACAAATATGGATGCTATGTTAGACAAGATCAAAGAAGATAACGGCTACAAACTTGATACAGAAGTCACAACTGAACAATTAAAAGTATTAGTTAAACAATACAAAGAATACTACAAAACAACATTCGGAGAAGAATTCCCAACTGATCCATATGTCCAATTACACGAAGCTGTTACTGCAGTTTTCAGATCATGGGATAACCCAAGAGCTAACGTTTATAGAAAAATGAACTCTATTCCTTATGAATGGGGAACAGCTGTTAACGTTCAATCAATGGTCTTCGGTAACTTAAACGAAAATTCAGGTACTGGTGTTGCTTTCTCAAGAGACCCATCAACTGGTGCTAAAGTTGTTTACGCTGAATACCTTCCACAAGCTCAAGGTGAAGACGTCGTTGCTGGTATTAGAACTCCTTACCACATCGATTACTTAAAGAATCAAATGCCAGAAGTTTATGCTGAATTTGAAAGAACCATCAAAAACATGGAAGAACATTATAAAGATATGCAAGATATGGAATATACTGTTGAAAACGGTAAATTATTCTTCCTTCAAACAAGAAATGGTAAAAGAACAGCTGCTGCTTCTTTACAAATCGCATTAGATTTATTAGATGAAGGTAAAATTACAGAAGATGAAGCTGTATTAAGAGTTGAACCAAAATTACTTGATAGCTTACTTCACCCTACATTTGATACAAAAGAATTAAAGAAAAACACTCCAATCGGAGTTGGTAACCCTGCATCTCCAGGTGCTGGTGTCGGTCACTTAAGCTTCAATGCAAAAGATGCTGAAGAAAGACACGAAAAAGGCGAAAAAGTTATCTTAGTCAGAGCTGAAACATCTCCAGAAGATATCGAAGGTATGAACGCTAGTGAAGGTATCTTAACAATGCGTGGTGGTATGACTTCTCACGCTGCTGTTGTTGCTCGTGGTATGGGTAAATGCTGTATTACAGGTTGTAGCGCAGCTATCGTCAACGAAGAAAAAGAAACAGTCACAATCAATGGAAAAGTTTACGGAAAAGGTGATACATTATCTTTAGATGGTTCAACAGGATCAGTCTACGAAGGTAGTATGAAACTTGTTCCAGCAGATACAAAAGCTGGTAACTTTGGACGTATGATGGAACTTGCTGATAAATATAGAAGATTATCTATCAGAACAAACGCTGATACTCCAAAAGATGCTATGCAAGCTGCTGAATTCGGTGCAGAAGGTATCGGATTATGTAGAACAGAACACATGTTCTTCAACAAAGATAGAATCTTCCATATGAGAAGAATGATTCTTGCTGATACACTTGAACAAAGAGAAGAAGCATTAGCTGAATTACTTCCATATCAAAGAGATGACTTCTATGGATTATTCATGTCAATGAAGAACTTAGAACACATCAATGTCAACGTTCGTTTATTAGACCCACCTCTTCACGAATTCCTTCCACAAGAAGAAGATAAGATTGAAGAATTAGCAAAATCATTAAATAAATCCGTTAAAGAAATTAAAGATAGAATCGAATACTTACACGAATTTAACCCAATGATGGGACACAGAGGATGTAGACTTGATGTTACATATCCAGAAATCGGAAGAATGCAAACAAGAGCTATCATCGAAGCTGCTATTAAAGCTAGTAAAGATACAGGTAAAGATATCGAACCTGAAATTATGATTCCATTAACACTTGATTTAAAAGAATTCAAATACGTTAAATCAATCGTTACAGAAGAAGCTGATAAAGTAATTAAAGAAAATGGTGTCAACATGAAATACCATGTCGGTACTATGATCGAAATTCCTAGAGCTGCTTTATTAAGTGGTGAAATTGCTAAAGAAGCTGAATTCTATAGCTTTGGTACAAACGACTTAACTCAAATGACATTTGGTTTCTCACGTGATGATGCTTCAAAATTCCTTGGTTCATATTATGAAAAGAAAATTTTTGAAGAAGATCCATTCCAACACGTTGACCAAAAAGGTGTCGGCAAATTAATTAACATGGCTGTTAAAGATGGTAAAGCAACAAGACCAGAATTACTTTGCGGTGTTTGTGGAGAACATGGTGGAGATCCAGAATCAATCGAATTCTTCAATAGAGTTGGATTAGATTACGTTTCTTGCTCACCATTCAGAGTCCCAATTGCAAGATTAGCTGCTGCTCAAGCTGAAATCACTTTAAAAAGAGCTGAAGCTAAAAAATCTAAATAATAACATTTAGAAATAATAAAAAGAGCTACAATTTAGTAGCTCTTTTCTTTTTATAATAAACTTGTTAATTCAACATCATATCCTTGATTAATATATTTCACTAACAATCTTTTACATTTTTTTAAATCATCACTTAATGCGAATACAGTTGATCCAGCTCCACTCATTTGAACAACTTCCATACCATCTTCTTTAAGTTTATCTTTTATGACTTTAATTTCAGGTAATAAAGCAATTGCTGAATCTTCTAATCCATTAAATATATTTTTTGATAATTCTTCTAAGTTTCCATCAATTAAATTTTGTTTAACAATGTCAATTCTATCTTTATATTCATAACCTAATTCATCACATTTATGAAATACTACTTGAGTAGATAAGCCTTGTTTTGGTTTGACTAATAATACAAAGTATCTTTTATTAATTTCAAAAGGTTTAAGAATTTCTCCTTTAGATTCAACAATACATGGTTTATTTTCTATAGCCCAAGGGACATCAGACCCGATTTGACTAGCCATTTCAATCAATTCTTCTTGTTTTACATCTAGTTTTAATAATTTAACAATACCTCTTAATGTAGCAGCAGCATCAGCGCTTCCACCCCCTAAACCAGCTTGAAGAAATATATTTTTATGAATATGAATTCTAAAATGTTCTTTAAAACCCCACTTTTTTCTAGCTAAATCGATAGTAGTGTGACATAAATTATACTTGTTAATTGTTAAAGAAAAATCATCACAAGTGACAAAATCATCAACTGCATTATTTAATACATTAATCTCTAACGAATCATGTAGTTTTAAAGGAAGCATTATCATTTTTAAATTATGATAATTGTCATCTCTTTTTGAATAGACATCCAAATATAAATTAATTTTAGCGTATGCTTTTTCTATCATATAAATTTCCTCACTTAATTAAGTTGTTCTCTATTAATATATTAGTTAACTTTATATAATCCTCAACTGTTAATTGTTCTGCTCTTAATGTATCTTTCAAATTCACTTTATTTAATAATTCTAAAGATACATCTTTATTTTTAATAAAAGAATTTAAATTATTAAGAATTGTTTTTCTTCTATTTAAAAATAATGCAGTAGCTACTTTAAATATTTTCTTAGCAAATATAATATCAATATTTTCTTTTTTCTTTAATGTGAATACAGTTGAATCTACTCCAGGTATAGGAAAAAAATTATTTTTTCCCACATCAAATACACATTTAATATCAAAAGCATAATTCAAAAATACATTAAAAGCTGAATAATCTTTTCCTGATAATGATAAGATTCTTTTAATACATTCTTTTTGAACCATAAAAACACCAAACTCAAAACTTTCAAATTTAAATGTAATATGTTGAAGAATTTCTGTTGTCATATAATAAGGTAAATTTCCAATAACCTTATTAAATCCCTCATCTTTTACCTTTAATATATTATTTTTAACTATCTTAACATTATTTTTTTGTTCATAAGAAAGAGATAAAAAATTAACAAATTTAGCATCATATTCAACTAAAGTTAAATCATTAGATTTATTAACCAAGATGTCACTTAATGCACCTAATCCCGGACCAATTTCTAAAACTTTATCTTTTTCTTTATCTATAGGTAATAGTGAAACGATACTTTCACAAACTTTTTTATTAATTAAGAAATTTTGTCCAAGTTCTTTTTTCGCATGACTGTTTTCTAATTTAAAAAAATCTATGATTTCCTTACTATCTAACATTTTGTATCGCCTCCTTTATATCATTTAAATTTATATTCAACATATTAATTCTTTTTAAAAATTGCTTCGAATTACAATGGCCGATATGCAGGTATTCAGCAACTTTGTTTCTTAAAACATTTGAATCGTTTTTCCCTATCAAACCTAAAGCCATTAAATTACTAGTACTAATATTATTACATTGATTGTTATTATTTTCATAACATTTTAAGTTGCTTAAAGCTTCTAAAACTTCTTTTTTTGTAGATTCAGCAACTCCAACTTTTCCATGTTTTATAGAAAACTCTTTTCTAACATAAGCGTTATAACAAGTTATTCCTGATGAGTTTATATAATTTCTTATTCTAGTTCCTGGGAAATCTGGATCAGTTAAAATCACAATAGATAATCCGTTTTTATAGCTATTTTCAATAAATTCTATGTCTTTTTTGTTAACTGCAGAACCATTAACACTATAAAAATTACTATCTATAAAACTAGATAGAAAATCAATATCAGTTTTTCCTTCAACTACAATTAAATAATTAGTTAATTTTGTCTTCATAATTTTCCACGTGTAAAATCTTACATGAATTATTAAAAGTTATCTCTTCTAATTTGTTTTGTTCAATATTTAATAAATTACCAGCATACTTTACTGTCTCAACTATATATTCTGGTAAATTGATTTTCCCCCTATAAGGAGTAGGTGATAAATATGGTGCATCAGTTTCAAAAACCACATTCTCGATATCAATACCTAATAATACTTCCTTTGTTTTGATAGAGTTTTTAAATGTTAAAACACCACCAAAAGCAATCTTAAAACCTAATTCAATAAATTCCTTAGCCATTTCTAAAGAACCTGAATAGCAGTGCATAATTCCTTTATTCAATACTTTATATTCCTTTAAGATTTCTAATGTATCACTCAATGCATCTCTAGCATGTATTGAAATAGGTAAATTATATTTATTAGCTAATTTAATTTGTTCAATAAACATTTCTTTTTGAACTTTTTTAACTTCATCATCTTTTTCCCAATAATAATCTAAGCCAATTTCACCAACACAAATTACTTTTTTTGATTTATTTATTAATTTTTCTAACTCATTTAAAGTAGTTTCGTTATATTGTTTATGTTCGGTAGGAATTATTCCAACACTTGCATAAACACAATCATATTTTTCGGCTAATTCAATAGCTTTTTTACTACTTTCAACATCGAATCCAATACACAAAAATTTCGTAACACCTTTATTACGAGCGTCATTGATCAAAGTATCTATATTTTCATACTTATCATCATTTAAATGAATATGAGTATCAAAAATCATACTATTTTCCCACACAAAATCTAGAAAAAATCTCTTTCATAATATCAAAATCACAATCTTCTCCAGTTATAGAAAGAAGTTTATTTATAATTTCTCTAATATTACTAGCCAATAAATCCACAGGTAAATCAATATTTAAAATTAAATTATTTAAATCTTGTTTTATAGACTCTAATATTCCAATTTCTCTAGCGTTATTAATTGAAGGATTTTCAAAATTTTTATTTTCTAAACCAAACTTATTGATTATTTCGCTTTTTAAAGATTCTATATCAGAATTCTTTGCGGAAATATACATTTTATCTTCGTCATAAGAAGAAATTAAATCACTTTTATTATAAACAATTAAATGATTTTTATCTTTAATCATATTTTCAATTTCAACATCTTCAGAATCAATATTAAGAGGATCTTTAACCATAATAACAAGATCAGATTTTTCTATTTTTTCTATAGATTTTTTAATACCAATACTTTCAATTAAATCATTAGATTCCCTAATACCTGCAGTATCAAAAATATTAATTACAACACCTTTATATATAAATTTTCCTTCAACAACATCTCTAGTTGTGCCTTTAATATCGGTAACAATAGCCTTATCTTCGCCAATTAAAGCGTTTAAAATAGACGATTTTCCTACATTAGGTTTACCAACTAAAGAAATATTAATTCCATCTTTAATAATCTTTCCTTTTTTACCATCTTTAATTAATTCATCTATATAAACTATGTTTTTCTTTGATATTTCTAATATTTTTTGATTATTAATAATTTCAATATCTTTATATTCAGGATAATCAATATTTACTTCTATATTACTAAGTAAATCTATAAAATCTTTTTTAATTGGTTCAATTAAAGTAGAAGTTTTGCCTTGTAAAGACATTAAAGATAATTTCTTACTTTCTTCGCTTTCTGCATTTATTAAATCATTAACTGCTTCAGCTTGTATTAAATCCATTTTATTATGTAAATAAGCTCTAGAAGTATATTCACCTCTTTCAGCCATTCTAGCTCCGTTTTTAATAGCTAATTCTATAACCTTATTAAATATAAGTGGAGATCCATGAGTAATTATTTCAACGCTATTTTCTCCAGTAAATGAATGTGGCTCTTTATACAAAAGTAAAACAACATCATCAACCGTTTCGCCGTTATCAATAATTCTTCCATGTAAAATTGTATTTTTTTCATATTTAAATAAATCTTTTGAGAAAAATTTATTAACTACAAAAAAACAATTGTCTCCACTTAAACGTACAATTGCAAGTGCACTTTTAATAGGTGGCGTAGCTAACGCGACAATTGTTTCAAACATAATATAAATTAGTTTTCTTTTGTTTCTTCTTTATTTTCTTCAGAAGAAGTAGAAGCAGTAGCAACGTATTTAATAACGATAGCTCTATCTTTTCCATCACCAATTGATTCTGTTTTGATATTTTTATAACTACTTAAAGCGTTATGAACTTTCTTTCTTTCGTCTGGTGTCATTGGATCTAATTTTACATCGATATGAGTTTTTAAAACTTCTTTAGCAGCTTTTTTAGCAACTCCGATAACTTTATGATATTTCTTATCTTTATAATCACCGATATCTAATAAAATTCTAAATTTCTTTTTGAATTTTGAACTAACTGCTAATTTTGTTAATTCATTTAATGATTGTAATTTAGAACCGTTTTTACCAATAAGAACTGAATTATTATTTGTTTCAACTAAAATCTTAATTACATCATCTCTAGTAAATGATTTTAAGCTGACTTCTAAACCTAAAGCAGCGCAAACATTTTTTAAATATTCTTCAGCAAAATCTACAACATCAATAAATTCATATACTTTTATTGTAGCTTTCTTATTGATTCCGAAGATTCCTTTCTTTTCTTCAACAACTTCATATGTAATTGAATCTTTTTCAACACCTAATTCAATAGAAGCCTTTTCTAAACAATCATCAATTGTTTTTCCAGTTATTTCTTTCATAAACTATTTATTAACTCCTTTTTTTCTTGAAAATATTAAATGCATTATCAATGATTGAACAATATTAAATATTGATCCTGCTAACCAGTAAACACCCATAGCACTAGGAAGTGTAAATCCAAGGATAATTGTAAATATAATCATACCCCATTGGACATATTTCATAGTTTTTGTTTGTTTATCTAAAGCTGGATTTACTCCAGTTTTTTGTATTGATTTCATTCTCTTTTTATTTAACCATTGTGGAATTAACATTGATAAAACTTGTCCTGCAGACATTAATAAAATAAGAACAAGTGCAGTCCACCAACCAGCATTTCCTGGCCAACCACTGAAATTTGAAAGAGCATTCCAAATCGTATCACTTAATCTTAATCCTAAAACTGCATCACTACTTAAAGCAGCACTTCCTTGCATAGCATTCCAAACACAAATAAATAATGGTAATTGAATAAAAATTGTTAAGAAAGACAAGAATGGATGTACTTTATATTTTTTATAAAGGGCCATTTGAGCTTGTGCTAATCTTTGTTTTTCATAATCATTTGTATTACTATTTGGATACTTTTGTTGCAATTTAGTTAATTCAGGTTGTAAATATTGTTGTTTTTGTTGAGAAATTGTCGATGGTAAAGTAATTGCCATAAATAATAATCTAACAATAACAGTTACAAGAAGAACAGATAAAATTTGACCCCAACCATTCATACCGAATGCGTGAGCAAAATGATCAACTAAATAAGAAATTGGATAAACAAGAAGACCTTCTAAGAATCCATGTTGGCTAAATGCTTTTCCCCAATCACTCCAGAAATCACCAGCTTTTCCTTCGATACTAACTGTATCGTTTAAAGGATCATCACTTGTATGACCATAGAATCCTCGATTAATAGTAATACAAGTTTTTAATGCGCTTACCTTTTGATTTAATTTAGTTTTATATGCATTTAAATAATTAGTAGACATAGTTTTTTCAATACCAAGTGTACTAACTAATTCATTATTCCGTTTTTCAATATTCGAATAATAATTACCTTCATCATCTTTATTAAAGAATTTTAAGTAACCTAAATTTGTTGTTAAAGAATAATTTCTTCCACCAACTCTTATTGTGTTACCATCTTTATCTTTTCTACCTTCAGATGTGGAATTATTACCTAATAAATCATCAATCTTAACTGTTTCATCACCACTTTTATAAGCTTTTAATTCACTATACGAATATCCGTAAAGATCTTCAAAAGTAACAGTAGATAAAGTAATATTTTTAACACTATTTAAATCAATATGACTTTCATATCCAAAATTTGAATATAAAGAAACATTTTCAACAATATTTTTTAATACTTTTTTATCTAATTCTTCTACATATGAAAAAGCAGGTAAAATAATACCTGTTGAAGAATTTTCAGAATATAAAGACTTTGTAAAAGAATTAAGACCAAAAATATATTCTATATTTCCGCGATTTCCTGTTGTTGAATCGATAGTAGTAGAGCATCCTTTTAAAACATAGTTATTTGGTACAACATAATATAATGATGATCCATCAACTTGTTTAATAAAATCGCTTTCATTATCTTTTAAATTTTTTGTATCATCATTTTTAAAATAAACCTTGCTTGTATCATAGGTATTATTTTCTTTATCGTAACTTGATTGTTCTTTAAAAGTTTGTTCAATATAATCGATAGCATCGTTTTTTGTATTAAAATAAATATTGTTTAAAGGGTCATAAGCATATAAATAATGAGTTATATCAGTATTACTACAAAAAGAATTGCAAGAAGATAAAACACCAGCAAATACAACTAATGCTCCAACTCCTAAAGTTATTTTTGTTTTTTTATTCATTATTTTCTCCTTTTATAGAGCCTATTAATCTGATAAGTTCAATTTTATTTTCATTGAAATTATCCACATTGTATTTTTTTGAGATTCCAATTACAAAATCTATTCCTTCATTGTAATTTAATACCTCATCAACAATACTTCTAACTTGTCTTTTAATTTTATTTCTAATAACAGCGTTTCCGTTTTTTTTACTTACTAATAAACCTACTCTGGTATAGCCGAAATCGTTTTTTTGAAAATAAATATTAAAGTTATCAGATTTTTTATAGTTTCTTTTCTTAATTATTAATTGATATTCCCTATATTTTTTAATTACAAAACGTTTTTTCATCTATCACTAACAGTTAATGATTTTCTTCCTTTTGCTCTTCTTAAAGCTAAGACTTTTCTTCCGTGACTTGAAGCCATTCTTGCTCTAAAACCATGTGTTCTAAATTTGTGACACTTACTTGGTTGATAAGTTTTTTTGCTTGCCATAATATATAATCCTCCATTTTGTTGCTTTTAAATTATATATGTATTTATACATATAAGTCAAATATTTTAAATTTTTAAGACTTTTTAGTAACAAAAATTAAATCAGCTTTTTCAACTATATGTGAATTACTATATTTTTAGATGTAGAAAACTCACTATTTTTCCGATTAAATCTAATAAACTATCCTTGTTGAAATCTTTGGTATTGTTTAAAAATTTCAACTTTTAAACAGAGGAAAAAGTTTTCAACATTTTAATATAACTTATCAACAAATAAAAGATGTGGAAAAAATGGAAATTTCGATTTTATCGATATTTTATTATTTTTTTTATTGTGGAAAACTTTTTTTGTATATAATTTGTTCTTTATAAAATCAACAAAAAAGAATAAAATATATCTATATTTTGGAGGTCAAAGAATGGAAACAAAAACTTTAAACGAAATTTCAACACTTTGGTCAAAGACACTCCAGATTCTAGAAACAGAAGTTGATAAAATGATATTCAACACTTTCTTGAAAGATAGTTATATAGACACAATTCAAGGAGACAAAATAATTGTTATTTGTGATTCTAAGTTATCAGCTTCAATCTTAAATCAACAATATTTAGATTTAATAACATCAATTGTTAATAAAATTACAGGTTCAAATTTTAAGATCATTTTTTCTTCTCAAGAAGAGATTAAAAAAACATCATTTAAAGAAATTGAGTCGACAAATGATAGTGTTTTTTTTAAAAATTGCTATTTGGATACTAATTTTAATTTTGATAGTTTTGTCGTTGGACCATCTAATAAAGAAGCGTCTCAAGCTGGATTAATTGTCGCTTCTTCACCAGGTAAATTTTATAATCCATTGTTTATTTATGGTGACAGTGGTTTAGGTAAAACACATTTATTAAACGCAATAGGTAATTACATTAAAGAAAAAACTCCTTCTTCAAGGATTTTATATGTAACAGCACAAGAATTCTTATACCAATACATAGATTATGTTAATGGTTCAGATCATAATGAACAATTATCAAAATATATCAAAAATTATGATGTATTTTTAATTGATGATATTCAAATGCTTAAAGATAAGACAAAAACTTTGGAATTCTTTTTTGATATATATCAATATTTTTTACAAAACAAAAAACAAGTTGTTTTAACCAGCGATAAATTACCAAGCGAACTTAACGGAATCGACGCTAGATTGGTATCTAGATTTATGGATGGATTAACTGTACAAATCACTAAACCATCAATCGAAATGTGTGAAAACATTTTAAAAAAGAAAATTGTAAGTGCAAATTTATCTTTAGATGATTTCGATCCAGAAGTCATTTCTTTAATAGCTGAGAAATTTAAAAATTCAATTAGAGAATTAAATGGGGCGCTAAATCGTATTATTTTTATCAAAAACATGCAACACGCTGATAAAATAACATTAGATTTAGCTTATGAAGCTTTAAATAATTTAATAGATTCTAAAGATTCTAAAAACAAACTTACTTCGAATAAAATTCTCAATACTGTTGCATCTTATTACAATTTAAGTGTAAACCAAATTACAGGAAAATTAAGAGTCGCTCAAATAGTCTTTGCAAGACATGTTGCTATATATTTAATTAGAACATTAATAACCAGTATGTCATTAGATAAAATCGGAGAAATTTTCTCAGGAAGAGATCACACAACAATTATCCATTCTGTCAACAAAATAGAAAAGTTATTAACAACAGATACACAAACAAAATTAGCTATAGAAGAGTTAAAATCTCGATTGAAAGGCGAAAATAAAGCTTAGTAAAAAAGTTTTCAACAATATCCACTAACATTATTATTATAATAAAAGGAGAAAATATGAAATTTACAATTAATAAAAATGAATTTTTAAAAACTTTAATTCAAGTAGGAAAAATTATTCCTTTAAAAAGTCCAAGACCTATCAATACTAATATTAAAATAAATTTAACAACAGAATACTTAGAATTAACTGGTAGTAATGATGACTTATCAATAACATCAAAAATTCCATTTTTCAAAGATGATAAAGAAATTATAAGAGATATTAGACAAGGAGAAATTTTAGTAAGTAATTACATCATTACTGAAATTGCTAAAAAAATCGATGGAGATGAATTAACATTTGAAGTTTTAGATGATAATATTGCTCGTATTAAAAATGATAGAAGTGATTTTAAATTAAATTGCATTACTGCAGATCAATATCCTAATCTTGATTTTAGCACTTTAAATAGTGTTAAAGTTAAATTAAATGCGAAAGAATTTGTTGATGGTATTCAACATGTTGCTTTTGCGGCTAGTAATAAAAATAATAGACTTATTCTTACTGGTATTAATATTAAAGGAAATGGTGAGAAAATATCGATTACCGCTACTGATGGGTATAGATTAGCTAAAAAAGATTTTTCTTTAGAAACCGAAAAATTTTCAATTACAATACCTTCTAAAGCAATGACAGAAATTTTACGTTCTATTGATAATGAAGAGTCTATAGTAATTAATATTTCTGATAGAAAAGCTATTTTTGAAATAGGAGAAACATTAATTTCGACAAAATTATTAAATGGTGATTTTCCAGTAACTGATGGAATTATCCCTAAGAGTTTCTACTATGTATTAGAAACAAATTCTAACGATTTAATCTCTGCTTTAGAAAGAGTTAATATTTTTAATATCAATAATACAAATGATGGTAATATTGTCAAATTGATCATGAGTGAAAATAATGTTGTTTTAACATGTAAATCTGCGCAAGATGGAACTAGCCAAGATAGTTTAACTTTATTTAAGTATACTGGCGATAGATTAGAAATAAATTTAAATAGTGATTTTTTAATTGCTGCAGTTAGATCTTTAAAAAGTGAAGATGTTGTTATTAGTTTTTTAGGAGAAATGAAACCATTCTCAGTATCTTGTAAAGATGAACCTTCTATTATTCATCTTATAACCCCTGTAAGAAGTTAAGCTTAATTTTTAAAATTCATTTTAAAGCGTTTAATAAGGCAAAATTTAAACGCTTTTTTATTTTACTATAAAGTATACAAGATTTTTAAAAAGTTCTTTAAATTCGTAGCCCTTTAATATATAATATTAAAGGGTAATTATGGAAGAGAAATATTCAAAAATAAAGATTAGTACAGAATACATAACATTAGGGCAAATGTTAAAATTTGCTGATGTTATCGATAGTGGCTCTTTTGCTAAAATTTTTATTTTAGAACATTCAATCACTGTCAATGGTGAAGATTGTAAACAAAGAGGTAAAAAACTTTATCCTGGATATAAAATTTCTATAGATGACCAATTGTTTTTTGAAATTGTAATATGAACATTAAAAATATTAAATTATTAAACTTTAGAAGTTATACTGAAGCTAATATAAATTTTAATAAAGGGATTAATATTTTATATGGAGATAATGCTTCAGGGAAAACTAATTTGGTTGAAGCTATTTATTATTTTGCTTTTTCAAAAAGCTTTAGAACTAATGATGATAAAAATTTGATTAAGATGAATTAACTATTTAGATATGATTATTTCTAAAGTTGATAAAAATTATTTTGAGAAAATTATTGAATATAACAAGATTCTTAAAGAGAAAAATTCTTTATTAAAAAAAGAAATAATTGATAGGGATTTGATAGAGGTATTTAATAAAAAAATAGCTGAAAAAAATATGGAAATTTATAAAATTCGTAAAGAATTTATAAATAGAATAAATGATATTTTACCGAATATATTTTCAAAATTATTTTTAAAAAGAATCGAAGCGGAAATAAGATATAAAAGTTTGATTAATGATTTTAAAAATGATAGGGAATTATATTTGTTTTTAAAAAAACATGAGGATGAAGAAATTAAGTATAAGATTTCTTTATATGGTATTCAAAAAGATGATTTTTCATTGTTTATCGGTGGGAAAGATATCGGAAAATATGGTTCGCAAGGTGAGAATCGATTATCGGCAATATCTTTAAAAATGGTTAATTATTTTTTAACAGAAGGTGATGATAAACCGATAATAATCCTTGATGATGTTCTGAGTGAATTGGATGAAAATCACGAAGAATCGTTATTAAAGTTTTTAAAAGAGATAGAGCAGGTTTTTATAACATCTACAAAAAAAATAAATATTGAAAATGTTCATTATTATAAAATCGAAAATTCTACAGTGATTGAGGAGGTGTAGTATGGAAGAAAAAGAAATTCAAATTGAAGAAAATATTGAAAATGAAGAAAACGAACAACCAAAAGAAGAAAGTGTAATTGAAAAAGGTGTTAGTGATGAAATTATCGAAGTAAGCGATGAAACTACATTTGAAAAGGTTACTGGTGAATACACAAGTAAAAATTTAAAAGTTTTGGAAGGTCTTGAAGCTGTTAGAATTAGACCTGGTATGTATATTGGATCGACATCTTCTACTGGTTTACACCACCTTGTTTGGGAAATTGTTGATAATGGTATCGATGAAGCTTTAGCTGGGTATTGTAACGAAATTAATGTAACAATTAACGAAGATAATACAATCACTGTTAAAGATAATGGTAGAGGAATTCCTACTGATATCGTTGAATCTACAGGTGTTAGTGGTGTTGAAACTGTTTATACAAAATTACACGCAGGTGGAAAGTTTGGTAACGGTGGTTATAAAGTTAGTGGTGGACTTCATGGTGTTGGTGCTAGTGTTGTCAACGCACTTTCAACATATGTTGAAGTTGTAGTTAGAAAAAATGGTAACATCTATTTTATTAAATTTGAAAATGGTGGTCATCCTGTTGATAGATTAAAGATTGTAGGAAATTGTGATTTAAACGATACTGGTACTACTGTTACTTTTAAACCAGATCCATTAATTTTTACAGAAACTGTTATTTTTAATTACGAAACAATAAGTAATAGATTAAGACAAATGGCGTTCTTAAATAAAGGTATCAAAATAACTTTAACAGATAAAAGGGTTGATCCTGTTAAGAATGAAGTTTTTAAATACGATGGCGGAATCAAAGAATATGTTACTTTCTTAAATAAAAACGATAAGCTTGACGATACGATTATTTATTGTGATGGAGCTCAAAAATTCACATTAAACGATGTTGAAGAAGAAGTTTATGTTGAAGTTGCTATGCAATATACAACTCAATATAATAAGAAAATTTTATCATTCTGTAATAACGTTTCTACCGGAAATGGTGGAACTCATGAAGAAGGTTTTGGATTGGCTTTGACTAGAGTTATTAATTCTTATGCTAAAACAATGAAATATCTTAAAGATAATGATAAAGATAAAATTGTTTTAAATGATTGTTTAGAAGGTTTAACTGCAGTTATTAGCGTAAAACATCCAAATCCTGAATACGAAGGGCAAACAAAAGGTAAATTAGGAAATAGTGAAGTTAAAAAGATTGTTTCTAATGTTGTCGGTGAAAAATTAGAAAGATTTTTACTTGAAAATAAAGCAGAGGCTGCAAAAATTTTAGATAAAATCAGAGGAGCTTATAATAGTAGATTAGCTGCAAATGCCGCTAGAGAAAATAGTAGAAGAAAAGGTGGATTAGATATCACTACACTTCCTGGTAAATTAGCTGATTG
Organism: Lachnospiraceae bacterium GAM79; assembly: GCA_963619035.1. Lineage (GTDB taxonomy): Bacteria > Bacillota_I > Bacilli_A > RFN20 > CAG-826 > Onthovivens. The sequence goes on along the minus strand of CAVEUC010000018.1, from coordinate 48,202 downwards.
TGTTTCGAATAATCCTGAAGAATGCGAATTATTTATCGTTGAGGGTAATTCTGCTGGTGGTAGCGCAAAATTAGGAAGAGATGCTAAGACTCAAGCTATATTACCTTTAAGAGGTAAAATTTTAAATGTTCAAAAAGCTCAATCTCATAGAATTTTTGAAAATGCTGAAATTGGTAACATGATTAACGCAATTGGTGCGGGATTTAACGATGATTTTGATATTACAAAAGCTAGATATCACAAAATTGTAATCATGACCGATGCTGATGTTGACGGTTCACATATTAGAATTTTATTATTAACTTTCTTTAATAGATTTATGAGACCTTTGATTGAACATGGTTATGTTTATATTGCTCAACCTCCTCTTTACCAAATTACATATAAGAATAAAAAATATTATGCTTATAGCGATAATCAATTAGAAGTTTTAAAGAAAACATTAGATTTAAAACCTGGATATCCTTATTCACGTTTTAAAGGACTTGGTGAAATGGATCCTGAACAACTTGAAGAAACAACAATGGATCCAAAAGGTAGAAGTATGCTAAGAGTTACAATCGAAGATGCTGCTGCGGCTGATTTAATCTTTAATGATTTAATGGGTGAAGAAGTAGAACCAAGAAGCGAATTTATTAAAAATAATGCTAAATTCGTTAAGAATCTTGATATTTAATATTAGGAGGTATAAGAAATGGAAAACGAAAAGAAAGATGTAGAATTAACATCCGAAGAACAAATTAAACAAGATAATGCTGATTATGAAGCTGGAATTGAACCAAAAATTACTGATACAGAAATTGTTGGTCAAGTTCAACAAAGCTTCTTAGATTATGCGATGAGTGTTATCGTTTCTCGTGCTATTCCTGATGTTAGGGATGGTTTTAAACCTGTTCATAGACGTGTAATTTATGCGATGTATGAAAAAGGTTATACAAGCGATAAACCATTCGTAAAATGTGCTAAGGTTGTCGGTGATGTCATGGGTAATTATCACCCTCATGGAGATAGTGCAATTTATGAAACTTTAGTTAGAATGGCTCAACCATTCTCATTAAGATACACATTAATTGATGGACATGGTAACTTTGGTAATATGGATGGTGATGGAGCTGCTGCTTACCGTTATACTGAATCAAGATTAAATAAATTATCACAAGAATTAATTAGAGATATTAACTGTAACACAGTTGATTTTATGTCTAACTACGATGGTAGTTTGGAAGAACCATGCGTTTTACCATGTAGATTCCCTAACCTTTTAGTTAACGGAAGTGATGGTATCGCTGTTGGTATGGCTACAAAAATGCCAAGCCATAATTTAGGTGAAGTTATTGATGGTATCGTCGCATATAGTAAAAATAAAGAAATTACTACTGATGAATTAATGCAATTTATTAAAGGTCCAGATTTTCCAACTGGTGGTATTATTCATGGATTAAGTGGAATTAGACAAGCTTACGAAACTGGTAGAGGAACTTTCAAAATTAGAGCTAAAGCTCATATTGAAGAAAAAAATAATAAATCAAAAATCGTCATTACTGAAATTCCTTATCAAGTAAGAAAAGGTGATTTAGTAGCTAAAATCGGTGAATTAGCTAGAGAAAAAGTAATTGAAGGAATTACTTCAATTAAAGATTTTTCAAAGAGTGACGTACGTATTGAAATTGAAGTTAGAAGAGATTGTGAACCTAACGTTATTTTAAATAAATTATATAAAAATACTCAATTAGAAGTTAGTTTTGGTGTTATAAATTTATGTATTGTTGATGGAGCACCAAAAGTTTTAAGTTTAAAAGAATTAATTAAACATTATTTAGATTTCCAAGTTGATGTTGTAAAAAGAAGAACAATTTTCTTAAAAGCTAAAGATGAAGCAAGAATTAATATTATTAAAGCTTTGTTAGTAGTCGGCGAAAATATTAATGAAGTTGTTGAAATTGGTAAAGCTAGTAGTACAATTCAAATTTATCAAGATAAGTTAATGGAAAGATTCTTATTTAACGAAGATCAAGCTAAAGCTGTTGTTAGTATGACTTTAGGAAGATTAACAGGTATTGAAACAACAAAACTTGTCGATGAACAAAATTTATTATTAGAAAACATCAAAGGTTATAACTATTTACTTTCTGATGAGATGCATCTTGAAGAAAAAGTTATTGAAGAATTAGAAGTTATTAAAAAGAAATTTAATGATGATAGAAGAAGTGAAATTAGTAATTCAATCGTTTCATTAAACGATGAAGACTTTATTCCAGAAGATAATATTGTAATTACTTTAACTCAAAACGGATATTTAAAGAGAATGTCTACATCAGAATTTAAATCTCAAAATAGAGGTGGAATGGGTGTTAAAGGATTAACAATTAATAGTGGTGATGTCGTTACAAAATTAGTTAACGCTTCAACACACACTGATATTTTATTCTTCTCTAATGCAGGTAAAGTTTACCGTAAGAGAGGTTATGAAATAAGTGAAGGTGGAAGACAAGGTAAAGGAATTCCAGTTCAAAACTTATTGAATTTAGAAAAAAGTGAGGCGATCGTTTCTATTATTTCGGTTGATGATTATAAGGATAAAAATTTATTGTTCGTAACTAAAAACGGTATCGCTAAAAAGACTCCGTTAGAAGAATTTGTTAGAATTAATTGTAATGGTAAAAAAGCAATTACATTTAAAGAAGATGATAATTTATTTGATGTGAAAGTTACTGATGGAAATTGCTATATTTTAATCGCAAGCGGTGATGGCCAACTCTGTATGTTTAAAGAAGATGAAATAAGAGAGATGGGAAGAAGCGCAAGTGGTGTTAAAGCAATTAATTTAAAAGGTTCAGTTGTTGTAGGTGTCGACACAAGCTTAAGTGGAAATAAAGTTCTTGTTTTAAGCGAAAACGGATTAGGAAAATTATCTCCAATTGAAGATTATAGAATTACTCATAGAGGTTCTAGTGGTGTTAAAACAATTAAAGTTAATGAAAAAACAGGCAATTTAATTGGTATGAAGGTTGTTACAGGATTAGAAGATTATCTTTGTATCACATTAAAAGGAACAGTTGTAAGAAGTTCTTTATCACAAGTTAGAGAATGTGGAAGAAATTCTAGTGGTGTTAAAATGATCGAGCTTAAAAATGACAAAGTAACTACTCTTACATGTTTAGAAAAAGAAGAAGATGAGCCTGAAGTTGTAGAAGAAAAACCAGCAGAAGAAACAACTGAAAAAGAGCAAGTAGAAGAATAATGAAACTCTATATCTATACTGATTATAAAAATAAAGATACTTATTTTGAAAGTAGTCGTTTAAGAAAAAATATTAAAGGTTTATTAGAATTAAGTAATGAATCGTATGTTATTCAAAACGCGACCACTTTCTATAAGGTTGCTCAATATTTTAAGTTAAGCGATGTTTCTAGTTTCGATTTAGAAGTTAAGTATAAAAAAATCAATAACGGAATTTGCTTATTTTATAATGAATGTGAGCAAGATGAAGCAATTTTTTATAAAGGTAATGATGGATTTGTTATTAATAAAGTGACTATTGATAAAATTAATAAATTTGATTTTGCTTTAGTACCTTCGGAATCAAGTAAAGATTATTTAAGAAAATTAGGTGTATATTGTGCGATTTACGTATTAAATCCTGGAGTTAAATATTCAAAATTTGATTTTACAACTTCCATTATTAAAGATGTTTTTTATAGGATTTGCGGTCTTAATAATAATTGTAAGTTGCTCGTTTCTGTTATTAGAGATGAAGATGAAGAAGCTATTAAAAAAATAACTCTCATTGCTAATAAATTTAGTGATTATAAATATGTTGTTTTAAGCGAACATAAATACTTAAATCAAGTAAAAAAGAATAATAAATATTTTTCTAAATGGACGAAAAATGTTTTATATATCCCTTTACTTGATGAAGATGCTTACGTTTCGTTATTATATAATGCAGATATATTTATAAATATTAATTCATATCCATCAAATTTTGTTGAAATGATGGAATGTATGGCTAGTAGAACTCAAATTTTTACATTGAGTGAAAGTATATTTAAAGACTTTCTAGTTGATAAAGAAAATGCGTATATTTATAATGATTTAGAGTCTTTAACAAATGCTATTGACGATTATAAAAACCAAAAACTCGTAAGTTTGAAAGAAAAAGCTTATGAATATGCTAAAAAGTATAGTTTATCTAATTATGGTTCTTATTTAATAAAGATATATAAAGAAATTGAAGAGGTAGAAAAATGATTGATCTTAATTACATTTTAGAAAATAAAGATTATGTAAAAGAAGCTTTAAAAAGAAAAGAGTTTGAAGCAGATATTGATGGGCTTTGTGATTTAGTTTATCAAAAAAGAGAATTACAAAAAGCTGTTGAAGAAAATAAGGCTCAACAAAATAAATTGTCAAAATCTGTTCCTCAAGTTAAAAAAGAAGGCGGAGATGTTAATGCGATTTTTGCTCAAGTTAAAGAGTTAGCTGCAAAAAATAAAGAATCAGAGGAAAAATTAAAAGAATTAACTGATAAAATTAATAAAGTTTTATTTGCTCTTCCAAATTTACCTGATAAAGATTTATTAGGTGGAGGAAAAGAAAATAATAAACCAATTTATTATTATAAAGATATTCCTGAATTCGATTTTGAAATTAAATCTCATTATGATTTAGCTGAATCTTTAGGCTTAATCGATTATGAAAGAGGGGCTAAAGTTAGTGGTCATGGTTGTTGGTTTTATACAGGCCTTGGAGCACAACTCGAATGGGCTTTATTGAATTATTTTATCGAAAACCATTTAAAAGATAACTTCCAATTCATGATGGTGCCACATTTATTAAATTATGAAAGTGGATTTACTGCAGGTCAATTCCCTAAGTTTGAACAAGATGTATTTGTCTTAAAAGATGTTGATCCATTCAAATTTTTACTTCCAACAGCTGAAACAGCTTTAGTTAATTATTATAGAAATGAAATTTTAGAGGAAAATCAACTTCCTAAAAAATTCTTCGCTTATTCTCCATGTTATAGAAAAGAAGCAGGAGCATATAGAACTGAAGAAAGAGGTATGATTAGAGGCTATCAATTTAATAAAGTTGAAATGGTTGAATATACTAGTGAAGAAGATAGTGATAGAGCATTCGACGAATTAGTTGAAAAAGCTAAAAAATTAGTCGAAGGATTAGGATTACATTTTAGAGTTTCAAAACTTGCAGCAGCTGATTGTTCTCATTCAATGGCTAGAACATATGATATTGAAGTTTATCTTCCATCTTTAAAAATTTATAAAGAAGTAAGTAGTGTTTCTAATGCTAGAGATTATCAAGCAAGAAGAGGTATGATGAGATATAAAGGAAATGATGGAAAAATGCATTACATGCATACATTAAACGGATCAGGATTAGCAACAAGCCGTGTTTTCCCAGCTATCTTAGAACAATTCCAACAAAAAGATGGTAGTGTATTAATACCTGAACCATTACAAAAATATATGGGCGGGTTAAAGGTTTTAAAACCTATTAAATAATAAAAATTGGCACGTTAAAACGTGTCTTTTTTTTATAAAAAACATATGTAAATCCCCACTCTTTTTAAAATTTATACATTACTTTAATTAATTATGTTATAATAATTTAGCCATCGCGATTTATACTTTCGAACCAGGTCAGGATGGGAACATAGCAGCCTTAAGAAAACCTATAATTGTGCGATGGTTTTATTTTATGAAAAACGATATCTATTTTATGAAACTCGCACTAAAAGAAGCGGGAAAAGCACTAAAAAACGAAGAAGTTCCTATCGGCGCTATTTTGGTTGATGAAAATTTAAATATTGTATCTAAAGCTTATAATAAAAAAGAAAAATTAAATGACGTTACTGGTCATGCTGAAATTTTATGTATTAAAAAAGCTAGTAAAAAAATAAATGATTGGAGACTAAATAATTTAACAATGTATGTTACATTAGAACCATGTGCAATGTGTACTAGTGCAATCATCCAATCAAGAATTAAACGAATTGTTTTTGGTGCGTATGAATCGAATACTGGAGCCTGTTTATCTCATGATAAAAATTTTGAATTAGAAAGTTCAAAAATTGAGATAGATGGGGGTATTTTAGAAGAAGATTGTAAAAAAATAATTAAAGACTTTTTTAAAGATAGAAGAAAAAAATAATATTAAAATAATTTGTTAATTCTACATAATAGAATTATAATTTTTAATAAATATAAGGAGGTTTTTTAATGCTTGAATTAAAAAATATTTGTAAAGATTATTACATTGACAAAAAGCCTTTTAGAGCATTAAAAAATATCTCTGTTTATTTTCCTAAGCATGAATTTTGTTCTATTTTAGGACCTTCAGGGTGTGGAAAAACAACTACTTTAAACATAATTGGTGGTCTTGATAGATATACAAGTGGTGATTTAGTAATCGATGGAAAATCTACTAAAACTTTTACTGATGCTGATTGGGATAATTATAGAAATAAAAGAATTGGTTTTGTTTTTCAAAGTTACAATTTAATATCTCATTTAACTATTCTTGATAATGTTGTTTTAAGTTTAACATTAGGTGGAATGGATAAAAAAGAAAGAGTAAAAAGGGCTAAGGAAGCTCTTGATGCAGTTGGTTTAAAAGGGTTATACAATAAAAAACCAAATCAATTAAGTGGTGGTCAAATGCAAAGGGTTGCTATAGCTAGAAGTTTAGTAAACGACCCAGAAATTATATTAGCAGATGAACCAACTGGTGCGCTTGATAGTAAAACAAGCGTACAAATCATGGATATTTTAAAAGAGATCAGCTCAAAAAAACTTGTTATTATGGTTACTCATAATGATAAATTAGCTAAAAAATATAGTGATCGTATCATAACCTTTAAAGATGGTGAAATTGTTGATGATACTAAAGATGGCGAATTAGATGAGAAATTAAAAGAAGAAGAAAAATTCAAAGAAGAAAATAATATTGGTAAATTGTTAATAATTGACGAAAAAGATAAAGAAAAGAAAAAAGAAATTAAAAATAAAAAGAAAAAAGAGAAAACATCGATGTCTTTTTTTACTGCTTTTAATATTTCCTTTAAAAACATTAGAACAAAAAAAGGAAGAACAATATTAACTAGTGTTGCTGCATCTTTTGGTATTATTGGAGTCGCTTTAGTTTTAGCTTTATCTAACGGATTTAATGAATATATAAATAGAGTTCAAAGTGAAACTTCATCAACTTTACCTATAACAGTTTCAAGTTATACTGTGAAATATCAATCAGTTGATCCTACTCAATATAATCAAAGTACAAAATATCCTAGTGAAAACGAAATTTATCCATATATTAATATGAATAATGAAAAAAATATGACTATTAGTTATAACAATTTTAATAATAAATATTTTAATTATTTAAACAAATTAAGAGATGAAGATAAATTATTAAACGATTACCTTATTAATTATCCATCAAATTATAAATATCATTTGTCTACTGAATATCCAAAAAGCATTGATGAATCAAGTGAAGGTTATATTGGCCAAGTTTCAACAGCTCAATCTACCGGAACAATCAATTCAATGTTAGGTAGTATTACTGGTTTACCTTCAACTGTATTTCATCAACTTTACGGAAGAGAAGAATATATTTTAAATTCTTATGAAGTTATTAAAGGAACATATCCTAAAGAGAAAAATGAATTATGTTTAGTTATTAATAATACAAATAGTATTAATTTTTCTAATTTGAGAAATCTTGGGTTTTATAATAGTGTTGATACTCAAGAACAGGTTCAAGATAGCGAATCTTCAAAGAAAGTTAAACCAATTAGTATGGATGATATAATTGGTAAAAAATATAAAGTTTATTCATCTAGCGATTTTTATACTATGAAAAATTATACATCTAGTAATGAAAATGTTGGTGATATGATATATTTTGAAAGTAATTCAGTTAATGATTTATATAATGATTCTTCCAAAGGTATTGAATTAAAAATAACAGGTATTTTAAGACCTAGTAAAAACTCAACTATTTCAACTATGGCTAATGGTCTTTGTTATTTATCAAGTTTACAAGATTATTTAGTAGAAAAAAATGCAGAAGCTGATTTAAGCAACAATTATTATAATTTAATAAGCATGAAAGAAGGAAAAACTAAGATAAGTATTTTAAGCGATTTAATTAAGGTTTTCCAAGATTTAGGAGAATCTTCAATATCTACATCTGTTTTAAATAATTTCAATAATACTATCACTGATAATTTTTATATCTTTAATCCTTACAAGAAAAATAATTATATTGATACTAAAGCATATTTAAATTATGCGATGTATGAAGGACTCGATTTAGTTCCTTCGGAATTAAAAGCATCTCCATTAAGTGAAAAATTAATCTTAACTTATATTAAAAAAGCAACTGAAGAAAGCGATGAAGAATTTGTTAAAAAATTAATAGGATTAGCTGCATATATTAATAGTTATAGTCAAATTGAAAGCGTTGTTATTTTTCCAAAAGATTTAACAACAAAAAATGAATTATTAGCTAAATTAGATGAATATAATGAAATAGTTCCAAATAGCGAAGATCATGCTAGTAATACCGGTGAACAAATTTACTATACTGATTATGTTGGAGATTTAACCGCATCTTTAGGTGAAATGATTAACGTTATTTCTATTGTTTTAATCGTATTTGCTTCGATATCTTTAGTTGTAAGTTGTGTTATGACTGGAATTATAACTTATAACTCTGTTATTGAAAGAACTAAAGAAATAGGTGTATTAAGGGCAATTGGAGCAAGAAAAAAAGATGTAGGTGTATTGTTTGAAGCTGAGTCGTTTATTGTAGGCTTATTTAGTGGAATAATAGGTTGTTTTGCTAGTTATTTGATTTGTTTCCCAATTAATTTAATTTTAAACAATGTTTACCCTGATTATAATTTAGGACAGATGGCGCATTTAAGTATATACCATTGTTTAGCTCTTATAGCTATTTCTATTTTATTAACATTAGTAAGTGGTTTATTCCCTGCAAGGGTAGCTGCTAAAAAAGATCCAGTTATTGCTTTAAGGAGTGAATAATTGATGAATAATAAAATTAGCGGATTAACAAAAGAGCAGGTAAATCAATATATAAATGAAGGTAAAGTTAATAAGATTAAAAAGAATATTGATAGAACTTACGGGAAAATAATTGTTAAAAACGTTTTTACTTTTTTCAATATTCTTTTATTTATTATTGGTGCAGTTTTAATATTTTTTGGTAAATGGAATAGTTGTTTTTTTCTTGTAATTTTAATTACTAACTTAGCGATTGGATTAACACAAGATATAAGAAGTAAAAGACTTGTAGATAAATTAAACTTAATTAATAAAAGCAAAGTTAAAGTTATAAGAGATAATCAACAAATTGAAATTAATCCAGAAGAAATTGTTTTAAATGATATTTTGCATTTAACTAACGGAGAACAAATTCCTTGTGATTCTACAGTTATTTTTGGAGAATGTCACGTTGATGAATCATTATTAACTGGTGAATCTGATTATTTAAAAAAAGGAGTTAATTCTAAATTATTTAGTGGAACTTATATTACAAATGGTGATGTGTTTGTAATGGTTAATAATGTCGGAGAAGATAATTATATAGAAAAATTACAAAAGAAAAGCAAAAATTTTAAAGCTTCGAGATCTGAAATGTATCTTAGTTTAAATAGATTATTTAAAATTTTAGTTTTTATTATTTGTATCATTGGTATTGCTGATATTTTAGAATTTATATTTTTAAGTGGTATTTCATATAGTTTTTCATCGTTTGAACAATTTAAATATGTAATTGGTAACGATATTATTGGTCCTTTAGCTGGTGCTTTTGTTTCAATGATACCTAGTGGAATGTATTTATTAACATCTACTGCGTTGGCAGTTGGGATTATAAATTTAGCTACGCATAAAGTAATTGTACAAGATATGTATTCTATTGAAACAATTGCAAGAATGGATGTATTTTGCTTGGATAAAACTGGTACGATCACAGATGGTAGTATGAACGTTAAAGACTTTAAAATATATGATAATAAAATTGATAGTAGTACATTTATTAATTTAATAAGTAGTTCGAATTATCATTTAAATGACGATAACTTTACAGCATTAGCTTTAAAAGATAAATTTGGTTCAGTTAATAAATATGAATTAATAAGTAAAATTCCATTTAATAGCAAGAATAAATATAGCGTAGTTAATTTAAAAGATTTCGGTGGTCTTGTAATTGGGGCTTTTAAATTTATAAAGTTTAAAAATTCAAATATTAATATTGAAAAAGAAGTAGAAGAATATTCAAAGAAAGGCTTAAGAGTTTTAGTGGTTGGAAAAACAGAATCTTACATTGAAGAAAATTCTGAATTCGTATGTGATTTCATAGGGTTTATTATCATTCAAGACAAAATAAGAGATAACGCTAAAGATATAATTAAATGGTTTAAAGATAACGATGTAGATATAAAAATTATAAGTGGTGATAATGTTTTAACTGTTAGTGAAATTAGCAATCAAGTTGGTATAGATAATTATGATAAATATATTTCTTTAGAAGGCTTAAGTGAAGATGAAGTTAAAGAAGCTGCTTTAAAATATTCGGTATTTGGTAGAGTTTCTCCTGAACAAAAAGAATTAATAATAAGAACATTAAAAGAAAATGGTCATAAAGTTGGTATGATTGGCGACGGTATCAATGATGTTTTAAGTTTAAAACAAGCAAATGTATCTGTTAGTCTAAAATCAGCTAGTAAATCAGCACAAAATACTGCCAATATTGTATTGATGGATGATGATTTTTCTCATTTTCCTGAAGTAATTGCTCAAGGTAGAAGAGTTATTAATAATTTAGCAAGAACATGTTCTTTATTTTTAATTAAAACAACATTTAGTATATTTTTAAATGTGTTTTTTATATTGTTTGCTTTAATTACAAGAGCAAAGAGTTCAACTGTAGTTCTTTGGCCATTTGAACCAAATAATTTCTATGCTTGGGAAATAGCTTCGATAGGCTTAGCTAGCTTCTTCTTAGCGTTAGAACCTTCCAACGAAAGATTCAAAGGTAAATTTATGAATAATATTTTAAAAGAGGCTATTCCTAGAGGGTCTATTATTGCTTTTGTTGTTATGGTTTTTTATATTTATTTAAATTCAAAAATATCGATTGACTCACTTAGAACATTATCAACTTATTTTATATCTATAATTTCTTTGATAGTTCTATTTAAGGTTTGTTATAAACTAAATTTTTATAGAATAATTGTATTTAGTGGAAGTGTTCTTTTAACAATTTTAATGTTTTCTGTATCAATATTTTGTAATGGGTTTTTAAATTTGTTAAAGTTAGAAGGTGAAGCTCCTAGATTTTTATCCACTTATGAGTTAGAAATTTTATTATGTATGTTAGGCCTTGGTGCGATATTATTATTAATAGGAATTTTTGTAAGGAAAGCGATTAATATTGGAAAGGAATATAATGAAAAAAACTGAGAAGCAGATACAAGATAAGTTTTTAAAATTGTTAGAAACTAGACATATTGATGATATTGACATCAATTCTATTTGTGATAGTTTAAAGATAAGACGTCAAACTTTTTATTATCATTATAAAAATATTTATGATGTTGTTTATTCGATTTACTATGTTGAAAAAATAAATGAAAAAGTGGATAGTTTTGAAAATATTTTAAAAAATGCATTAGATTTCCTTTATAAAAAAGAAGATTTTAATAAAGAAGTTTTATCTTCTAATGCTAGTGATATTCTTTCTGAATTCTTATTTTCATATATGTTTAAAGCGTTACAAAAATATTTAGCTAAATATAAATTAACTATTGATCAAAAGAAAAATGAAGCAAGATTTTTGGGAAAATCATTAAGTGAATATATGCTATATTTATTTTCTTTAGAGGATTCTAATGAAGAAATGATATTAAAAAACATATTATTATTTATGAATGAAGATATAATTTTAAAAATAACAAAAAACTATATTGTAAGTTTTAAATATAATAAATAAATGATAGAATATTAAATATGTTTTAAATCCTATTTACACTTGTGTTGATTTAGGAGGAGGAATTTATTAATGAGTAAAGAAGATGTATTAAGTTTATTTGTATATGTCGGAATGTTAGCGATCGCATTTGTTGTTGGATTTTGTGTTTTGTATCCAGCAGATGGATTAGGAAGTATTTCGGCATTTGCATCTAATAGAGGTTTATTAATTTTATTTGTTTTAATAAGTCTTATTTTAGGTATTATTTTAAATGGTTTATTCGTTGAATTAGGACATGTTGTCGGAAGTATAATTGGTGGATATAGTGTTGTATCTTTTAATATATTTGGATTTTATTTTTATAAAACAAAAATTGAAGGACGTTATAAATGGAAATTTAAATTTCCTAAAACTCCAGATGGCTTAACTGGTGAAACTGTTGTTATTCCTAAAAAACAAAAAGCAAATCCAATGATTTCTATTTTAATTCCTTTAGTTATTTTTGCTTTAGAAGGTGCTGCTATGTATATGGTTATGTACTTTATAAGTTCAAGTGGAAATAAACAAGCAAGCGATTTACTAAAAATGGTTAAATTTGCAGTTATTATTATCGCTACAATTGGTTTAATGTTTGCTTTATATAATTATTTCCCAGCTCATATCGATTCAACAACAGATGGTTATAGATTAGTTTTATTTAGTAAGAAAATTAATATTGAAGCATATAATGAATATTTAAAAATTACTAATCGTGAGTTATTAGATGATAATGAGAATTTTGAATACGCTGTAATTCATGAAATCACTGACTATACTGCTCAATTAAATATGTTAAGTGTATATAAAGCTATAAAAGAAAAAGATTATGTAAAAGCTAACGAATTACTTGATGAAATCTTAGTTAATAAAAAATCAATTTCCAAAAATAGTTATGCAATTTATACAACACAAAAGTTTTTCTTAGAATTCTTAAGCAGCATAGAAAGTAATACATTTGATAAAGATGTATTTAAAGAAAAATTAAAAAATATAGATGATTATACAAAAACATTTATTTATAAAGGAAATACATTACAAAGTTTAAAGATGTATTTACTTATAGAAAATAAGATTGAATGTAGTAAAAGTGAAGTTAAAGCAACGATTGAAAAATATAAAAAAGTATATAAAAAATCTGCTTCATTAAATAAAGATGATGAGAAATTATTATTTAATTTAGCTCTTACTAATTGTGGTTTAGAAAATATTTAAAAAATAAAAAGAGCGAACATTTAATATAGATATTCACTCTTTTTTATTATTAAAATTCTCTTATTTTATAAACATCAAAATCTATGTTCTTTTTAATTTTAAGTATTTCTTTTTCGTTTAAGAAGCCATTACTTCCTCCAGATTCACCCAATTTATAACTTGTAAATACTTCAGCTAATTCTAATGCTTCAAGTGAGTCGTAACCTTTGATATAGAAATGTAAGAAAGCGCTAAATAAAGCATCTCTACTTCCAACTGTATTAACAATATCTCTTATTGTTACAGCATCGATATGATATATTATTCTCTTTTTTGAATCTAATATCATAGCCCCATCTCTTCCTTCTCCAAGCACTATTATTTCGTTATGATATTTATTGTATATATCGATTAAAAAGTTTTCATAATTTAACTCGTATATACCTTTAGAACTTAAAAATAAAATATCGCTAGACTCCATAAATTCTGAATTATAGACATCATCTATAGATCCGATAATATGAACATCAGTAGCGATTTTTTTATTTAATTTTTTAGCTTCTTTTAATAATGGACGATTGAAATTTGAGTTACATAATACAACTAAATCACTAATCTCCATCAACTCTTTTTCTTTTGTAAAACTAGATTCTACATCTTGAACAGATTTTAAATCACAATACATTTGTGTGTTGTTGCTTCTATCTGTTAATACGACAGTTGAAGGTGTTTGATCTAATGAATGGTAAATGCTAGTATCTTTTATTTTTGCTTTTTTAAGTTCACTAACAATTGTTTTACCAATTAAATCATCACCAACATGGCTTGATAGAACAACTTTATCACCTAATTTTGTTAGTGCTTTAGAGATGTTATAAGCAGTACCTCCTACTCCTGTATTGATACCGTAGAATGGGTATTCAATAGGGAAGTAATTAACGGGAAATGAATCGACACTTAGAATGGTCTCAAAATTTAAAAGACCAGAAACATAAATTATTTTGTTTTTCATTTTGTTCTCCTTTTAATTTTATTATAAGCAAGAAAATCGATAAATCAAACATTTTTATTTTAAAAATTTTTTTGAAAAAAATATATACATGAACGCTTTTATAATGTATCATTAAATTATAATGTAAGCGCTTACATAGGAGGATAATCATATGACACTAATGTCAAAAAACATTCGAAACGTAGCCGTATTAGGACATCAAGGTAGTGGTAAAACCAGCCTTGTTGAATCTTTATATTCAATTGTGAATAATAAAGAAAAAGGAGCTATCGAAAAGAAAAATACTATAAGTGACTACTTAAACGAAGAGAAGACAAGATTATGTTCTGTTTCAACTTCTGTAGTCCCTTTATTTTATAATGACTATAAAATCAATTTATTAGACGTTCCTGGGAATGATGATTTTGTTTGGGAAGGTATTTCTATTACTAATTCTTGTAAAGGTGCTGTTTTAGTTGTTGATGCTTTAAGTAAGGTTCAAGTAGGGACTATAAAATCATTTAAAATGTTAAGAAAAAGAGGTATTCCTACAATTATTTATGTTAATAAAATGGATAAAGGAAATCCTGATTATGAAGATATTTTACAGGATTTAAGAGATCATTTTGGTAAGATTTGTGTACCTTTTACAATGCCATTAGGCCATAACGATAATTTTGATGGATTTGTTAATGTTGTAGATTTAAAAGCTAGGAAATATAACGGAAAAGAATGTGTAGATGATGAAATTTACGAAGATAAGAAATTAAAAGTTTTTGAACTGCATAATACTTTATGCGAATCTGTAGCTTTAACTAATGATGAATTATTAGAAAAATTCTTCTCTGGAATGCCATTGACTAATGAAGAGATTCATAAAGGTTTAAGAGCTGGTGTATTAAAAGGAGAATTAGTTCCTGTAATTTTTGGAAGTGCTTTAAATAATATTGGTATTCATACATTATTATCTATGTTTATTGATTATTTACCTAACCCAACTGATTTAAAAGCTTATGTTGGATATGATGAAAATGGTAATGAAATTTCAAGAAAAACCGATATCAATGAACCATTTAGTGCTTATGTTATTAAAACTTTAGTAGATCCATATTTAGGAAATATTAATATTTTGAAAATTGATAGTGGTGTCTTACATTTAGGTGATGAGGTTTTATGTCCTGAAACAAATTCATTAGTAAAAATATCTTCAATGTTTTATATGTGTGGTAAACAACAAATAAATACATCAGAAGCTATTTCTGGTGATATTGTTGCAATATCGAAATTAGATGATATTAATACTTCATATACTTTATGTGATAAAAATAATTATATTATTTATAAACGAGTTAAATTCCCAACAGCTGTATATTTTAAAGCTATTACAATTAAGAATAAAAAAGATGAAGAAAAGCTTAATCCAGTTTTGAATAAATTAAAGAAAGAAGATCCTACAATTGAAGTTAAACGTAATATTGAAACTAAACAATTGTTATTAGGTGGAATGAGTGTAACTCATTTACAATTCATATTAGATAAGATTAAAAATAATTATAATATCGAATTATTAACAGAAGAACCTAAAGTTTGTTATAGAGAAACAATTAGAAAAGAAGGCTCAGCAGTTGGAAAATACATTAAACAATCAGGTGGAAGTGGATTCTATGGTGTTGTAGAAATGAAGTTCTCACCATGTGAAGAATCAAAATTTGAAGAAGATGTTTTTGGTGGAAGTGTTCCTAAAAATTATTTCCCTGCAGTTGAAAAAGGTTTCTTTGAAGCTTTACAACAAGGATTGCTTGCTGGCTTCCCTGTAATTGGAGTAAAAGGTATATTATTTGATGGAAAATATCATCCAGTCGATAGTAATGAATTAGCATTTAAAATGGCTGCTATATTAGCATTTAAAGAAGCATATATGAAATGTAGTCCTACAATTTTAGAGCCTATTTTAAAGGTAACAATCAATGTAGAAACAAAATATTTAGGTGATGTTTTAAGTGATCTTAATTCTAGAAGAGCTAAAGTTCAAGATGTTATTGATAAGGAAGATACAACTCAAATTATCGCTTTAATTCCTGAAAGTGAAAGTTTAGATTACGTTACTAAATTAAAAGCTTTAACTCAAGGTAGCGGATACTTTAATAGAGAGTTTGAAAATTACGAAGAAGTACCAGAAAATTTAAAAGCAAAAGTAATAGAAAAGAATTCTTTATTGAAGAAGTAAAAAAATAAAAATAGTCGAGAAATCATATGGTTTTCGACTATTTTATTAAATTAAAAAGATGGGTTTAACCCATCTTTTATATTACTTTTCTTCTTTACTAGAATTAAGTTTTTCTAATTGTTCTTTAATATCTTTTAATAATTCAACTTCAGTTGGTTCTTTTGGTTTTGGTGCTTCTGGAACTGGTCTTTCTTCTGGATGCTTTTCATAGTAAGCTTCTAATTCTTTAGCTTCAAATTCTTTTCTCTTTTTGCTTAAATAAGTGAATATTTGAAGAATTGTGAATAAAACTAATGCAACGATGAAGAAATAGATAATAGCATTAATGAATGCTCCCCAGTTGATTACATTAACTTTTGAAGCGTCATATAAATTTCCCCAGTATTCAACAGTTGTGATGCCTTTTGTAGCAGCTTCAGCAGCAGTTACTGAATTTGATTCTCCTAAATATGATACATTGGAATTTAAAATTGTAACAATTCCATTAATACCACCTGAAGGAATAGCCCAGCTGATGATTGGCATTAAAATTCCATTTACCATAGCGTTAACAATTGCTTGGAAAGCTCCACCAATAATAACAGCTACTGATAAATCGATAACGTTTCCACGGTTAATAAATTTTTTAAATTGATCTAATAAACCGCCTTCTTTTGCTTTTTTTCTCATATTAAATACCTCTAATAATTAAAATTTTAGATATTTTAAATTTAGTTTTCAATGTAATTTTAATATTAAGAGCTAATTTTTAAGTTTTTAAATGCTACTGAAGGACAATTTGTAGATGATGTAAATAGTTTTGAATTATTTCCAACAGCAACGACGTCATTAAATAATTTGAATAAATTTCCACCGACAGTAAAAAGATTTAAGAATTTATCTAATTTACCATCTTTAATTAAATAACCTTCAGCTTGAAGAGAGAAATCTCCACTCATACTATTTAAACCAGCATGTAAACCATTAATTGATGTGATATAGACACCATTATTGATTTTTTTGAATAACTCTTCTTCACTTGATTTACCTGGTTTTAAATATAAATTAACTGTGCTAACACCAATTCTAGATGAACCATAACCATTTCCGGTAGATTCTCTATTTTCTTTTTTAGCTGTTTCAAGATTATAAAATAATGTTTTTAAAACACCTTTTTTAACTACTTCTTTATTTACTGTTGCAACACCTTCATCATCAAAATATGTGAAAAAGCAGTTCTTTTCTAATGGTTTTTCAAGTACAGTAATTTTGGAAGATACAATTTTTTGGCCAACTTTACCTTCAAATAAAGATGAATGTTTTTGTGTTTCTTCGCTACTAGCATTGGAAATTAAAGCGTTTAATAAACTTGAGACACAATCGTTACTCAATACACCTTTATATTTTCCTGTTTTTAAATCAATTGCATCAAATTTAGGTGAAACTTTTTCAACTAATTCTTTTACGATTTCATCAACATTAATAATTTTAGGATCTGTTCCAAAAACTATTTTTCCTTCATCCTTTGTAACACCATCGACTTGCATATAAACTGATGTGTAGATATAGAAGAAATTTGATTTATTTTTAAGTTTTAAACCGTATGAATTTAATAATTGTTTTTCTTCTTCAGTCTTTGAAAAAGCAACTTGAACATCGCTTACTCTTGAATCGGCTGCTTTAAGTTTAGCTTCGATTTCAAAAAGTGTTTTTATAACATCTTCAGTCGACCAATCTTCTAAGGCCTTAGAATAAACATTTTTCTTATGGTATTTTTCGCTTCCTTTAAAAATATTTGGTTCTTCTTTTTTCTCGATTAATTTTGCATTTGAAATGATATTATCTAATAAATAATCAATTGATTCATCGGATGTTTTTTCAGTTGAAACTGAAGAAATTTTACCGTTATAAATACCTCTTGCAACAATGCTTGATTCAGTAGAAACTTCATTTTCATCGATTTCACCTCTAAAAACAGAAATAGTGGTAGAAGAGGTTTTTCTCATTTTAAGTTCGCTAACTTCAATGCCTTTTTCTTTTGCTTTTAAAAAGAATTTATTTGTATTCATCAATACTTCCTCCTCTTCCTCCGACTGTAATATCATCAACTCTAATTGTTGGTTGACCAACATTAACAGGGATACTTCCGCTACTTGATCCACACATACCTTGGCCTAATCCGACATCGTTTCCGACCATATCGATATGTTTTAAAATATCTTTTGCATTTCCTACAAGTGTAGCTCCTCTTACAGGTTCACAAATTTTTCCATCTTTAATAATATATGCTTCGCTACAACCAAAGTTAAAATCACCGACTGCTGGATTGACGCTTCCTCCATTAAAAGAGACGGCATATATACCTAATTTTGTATTTTTAATAATTTCTTCAGGGGTAGATTTTCCTGGAGCAATATAAGTATTAGACATTCTAGATGTAGGAGCATATTTATAAGATTCTCTTCTAGAAGCTCCGTTACCTTTTTCGCCCATTCTTCTTCCGTTGAAATCATCAACTAAATAACCTACTAAAATACCATCTTTAATTAAACAGTTATTTTGTGTTGGATTTCCTTCGTCGTCTATATCGTTACTTCCCCATTCGTTAGGCATTGTTCCGTCATCATATGCACTAACGATAGTGTTAGCGATTTGTTTTCCCTTCATTCCGGTAAATACGCTTAAACCTTTACTTACTGAAGTAGCTTCAAGTTGGTGACCGCAAGCTTCGTGGAAAATAACGCCTCCCCATCCGTTTCCGATAACAACTGGGAAATGACCGCTAGGACATTCTTTAGCACCCAACATTAAAATAACTTTCGTAGCGTTTTCTAATGCTAATTCTTTAATATTTAAATCTTTAGTGAAAAATTCCCATCCTTTTTGTGAACCAGGTCCATCAAATCTAGTTTCAATTTTTCCGTTTTCACTAGCAATAGAATTTAAAAATAATCTTCCGTATTCATTAGATTTTTTAAATTCTTTACCTTCTGAATTAAAGATTACACGCTCGCTGCTTTCGATTAAAAATCCACCGATAACTCTAACAATACGTTTATCGTAATTTTCGATAACTTCAATTCCAGACTTAACATAATTAATAATATCTTTTGAATCGACATCCATTAATTTAATAGTCTCTTTATTAACCTTCTTATATTTTTGGTTTTTAAATGAAGAAATTTTTTCAATAATTCTTCCTGTTGAAAATGATTTATTTAAGCTACGAACTAATTTTAATAAACTATTTTTTGATAAATCGTTTGTATAACCATAGACACATTGATTTTGTTTTAAAATTCTAATTCCAACACCATTAACATTTGAACATGAAATATTTTGTACTTCTTGTTGTTCAAGTGAAAATCTTTTTACGTAGGTATCTTCATAGAAAATTTCAGCAAAATCAGCGCCAGTTTCTGTAGCTTCATTTATTAACTCAACTGCTAATTTTTTACTTAACATATTCTAATCCTCCTAAATGAATATTATAATACATATATAATTTTTGTCATTTTTAAAGTAAAATTAATTAAAAGGGTAATGGTTATGGATAAAAAATTAAAAATAAACATGTATGTTAAAGGCTTAGAATTTAAAGGCCAAGGTGTTGGAAGTGCTGCTATTGAACAAATTGAGTTAGTAAAAAGCATTCCTGATTTTGAAGTTTCAGTTAATGGTAAACATAAAAATAAATATGATATTCGTCATATTCATACTGTAAATGTTCCTCATTATTTTAAGATGAATAAAAAAGTAACAAATGTTTGCTATGTTCATTTTATTCCTGAATTTGATGATGGATCATTAAAGATGCCTAAATTTATGTTTAATATCTATAGAAGATATGTAATTAAATTCTATAAGAAAGCAGATGAAGTTGTAGTTGTTAACCCATATTTTAAAAAAGATTTATTAAATATAGGTTTAAAAGAAGATAAGATTACATATATTCCTAATTATGTTTCTAATGAAAGATTTTTTAAATTAAGTAAAGAAAAAAGAGATGAAATAAGAAAATCATATGGTTTTAATGAAAATGATTTTGTAGTTTTAGGAGTAGGTCAAACTCAAACTAGAAAAGGGATTATCGATTTTTGTAAAATTGCTGAAAATAATCCTGATTTAAAATTTATCTGGGCAGGTGGTTTTACTTTTAAACACATGACTGCTGGATATGAAGAAATTAAAAAACTTATGGAAAACCCACCTAAAAATTTAAAATTCCTTGGTATTATTGATAGAGAAAAGATGAACGATTTATATAACGCATGTGATGTATTGTTTTTACCATCATATCAAGAGTTGATGCCAATGACATTGCTTGAATGTGTTAATTGTGAAGTTCCATTCTTAGTTAGAAATCTTGATTTATATAAAGATATATTCTTATCTCCATATTTAACAGGTGAAAACAATGAGGATTTTGAATCTTTATTACATAAACTAAAGGACGATAAAGAATTTTATAATAAGATTGTTGATTATTCTAAAGAGATAGCAAATTTCTATAGTAAAGAAAATGTTAAAAAGTTGTGGCTTGATTACTATAAGAAAATTTACGAAAAATATCATAAATAATAATATTTATTGTTGAAAACATTAATTATTATTGTTAAAATAAAACGCACGTAAGCTTTCTTAAGATTATTTAGAATCTTAGGCGGAAGGAGTAAATTATGAAAAAAGGAATTCACCCAGATTATCACAAATGTAAGGTTACATGTGTTTCTTGCGGAAATACATTTGAAACCGAATCAACACTTAAAGAAATAAGAGTTGATACATGTAGTAATTGCCATCCATTTTACACAGGTAAACAAAGATTTGTTCAAAGTGATGGTAGAGTTGATCGTTTCAATAAAAAATATAGAAGCGGTAAATAGTTTTTGTAAAGATATAAAGCCTAGTTTTGCTGGGCTTTTATTTTCCATTTAAGTTAATAAATCCTTTATTGGATTTAAATAAATTATCAAAGGGGGAAATTATGATAAAAGATATTCTTGTTTTTGCTCTCTCATCTAATGTGGAACTTACTGATAGAGTTTGTTCATTGATTGGTATTGAAAGAAGTAAAAGTATCGTAAAGAATTTTGCCGATGGAGAATGTTTAGCTACACCTGACATCACTTGTGATGTTAGAGGAAAGAAAGTTTACATTATTCAATCAACTTGTAAACCAGTTAATGATAGGATAATGGAAACATTGATTTTTGTTGATGCTGTTAGAAGAGCGAATTGTAGAGAAGTTACTCTTATTATTCCTTATTTCGGCTATGCTAGACAAGATAGAATTGCTCATATAAATGAGCCAATTAGTGCGAGAATGGTCGCTGATTTATTTACAAATGCTGGTGTGAAAAGAGTTATCACTTGTGAATTACATACACCTCAAATTCAAGGATTCTTTGGAATACCTGTAGACAATTGTTCACCAAGTTATTTATTCGCAAAGTATTTGAATAAAAAATTCGAAGATCCAAAATATAAAAATGATAAAATCGCTATTGTAGCTCCAGATCATGGTGCTATGTATAGAGCTAGAGATTTATCTAACTTTATTCCTAATACAAATATCGTCGTTATCGATAAGAGAAGACCAAGACCAAATGTTGCTGAAATCACAAATATTGTCGGTGATATCGATGGGAGAATTTGTATTATGGTCGATGATATGATCGATACCGGCGGAACTATTTTAGCTGGTGCTAAAGCTTTACATGATAGAGGTGCTAAAGAAATTTATATCTGTGCTTCTCACGCTTTATTTAATGGAAGTGCTTTAGATAAATTTGAAGCAGCAGATTATGTCACAGAATGTTGTGTAACAGATACAATTAATCATCCAGAATTTAAAGATTCTAATAAGATTAAAATTGTTTCCATAGCTGAAATGTTAGCAGATGTCATTAAATCTCATGAATCTCATGAAAAGATTAAAGATGAATATGCTAGATTCCATTAATTTTTCAATTAGTTTAATCGTAAAAGATGCATTAAGTGCATCTTTTTCTTTACATTTTTTTAAACTGATAAATAATAAAATAAAAGGAATCAATAAATGGTAATAAATTATCTAATTCTAACTGGAGCCCTTGCTCTTACTAATTGTCAATCAACATCGGAAGCCGCTAAATTAGCAGCTTACAAAGAAAAAGCAGTTGAATTATTAGAAGATTCTGAGGATGTTTATTTTACTGAAAATTATAATTTAGATTATTATAGTTGGAATTCTATAGTAAAACAAAAAATTTTAAATTATAACAAAGATAATTTGTCTTCTAATATTGTGGATGCAATAAAAGATAGTATTATTTCTGATGAAAATTACTATAATATTGAGAATATTTCAAATATAGAATTTTTCAATTGTTCTAATGATTTGATTAAAAAATATAACGAAGATAGTTTATGTTTTGAAAATTATTCTAAAAAATTTATTACTACAGACACGATTAATGATAAAAGCGAATCGTTTCCGGTTAAAAATAGTAAATATATTAATAGTAGATTTTATAAATTTGAAAACCCATACGGAACTAGTGAAACTATTGAATTTTCAACAAGAACGTTGAATGAATCAAATTCCTTCTTATCTACAAACAATTATTTAAATTCGCTTCTTTTTATTGGGATTAAATGTTCTAAGGATTTTTGTATTGCAGTTTATAATCTAATTGCATCTTATGCGAATGATCAAACAAGAGATACGGCCTCGAATACCCCTAGTATTTGGAAAACAATTTATGAATTAATAATTACTTTAAATAATTTGTCTATAATTAATTTTTCAAGTTTATTGAGCATTATAGAATCTATAACGATTTATTTTTCTGGTATTTATTCAAGTTTAGTTCTTGCCGTTTTTAGTCATGATTTAATTTCGGTTCTTATAAGCGTTGCTTTAATAATTCTAGGTTGTGCCATTATTACATTTATAACAACTCTATTTGTATTCGGATATTTAGAAAAAGGGTTTGCTATTGGTTGGCAAATATATTCCGATTTTTCTTCAAAATGGATAAATGAGGTTTTATGTTAAACAATAATAAAAGGACTTATTTAAATTTTATATTTATTAAAAATATAGATAGTATTCCAGATGTTAAAATTTATCAGAAGTTATGTATTTACATTTTTAATTTGTTTTTATTTTCAACACTAGGTGGTTTGTGGATTTCAATGTTTGGGATAACTTTTAAAAATCCAATTATTTTAGCATTTGATTGCTTATCTTATTTCTTTATGTTTTTAATGATTGTTACATCTATTGTTTTCTTTATCTATGATTGCAAATATAAAATATTTAAAAATAGATGGCTAACGATACTAGTTTTAAGCGGTTTTTATTTATTAGAAATTGGTAATATTCTTAACGCAATTTTTGCATATCGTATCGAATTGTTTGATGATTATAGTTACAAAATAGTAGGGGTTCCATATTATTTTTTGTTTATTCTTGTTCCTTTTTGGTTATTATTTTTCTTCTTTTGCGATTTAACTTTTCGGAAGGTACTAAGAGCTAAAATGAACTATTATAATAATGGATTTTTTTATGTTTTCACTCGAAAGCTTAATTAATTAATCTTGAATATAACGTTATTTTCTTTATAATTAATATCGACTCGAGTGTCTTTCCCATTGACTAACCACTCGTAAAATTTAACAAGGGGGTATTTTTATGAACGAATCAAACAAAAAAGGTTCATCCGTTTCTTTATGGTTTAAGAAAAATTTAACCGTAAAATGTATTGTGACTAATGCATTAATAGCAGCATTATATGCTGTTGTAACTATATTGTGTGGTCCATTAAGTTATAATGGAGGAAGTTTGCAATTAAGATTTAGTGAATTGCTTAATCTTTTAGTATTCTTTAATCCTTTATACACAATTGGTTTAACATTAGGTTGTTTATTAAGTAACATAATGAGCCAATATGGAGTATTTGATATGGTTTTTGGAACATTAGGAACTTTAATTGGTTGCTTATTAATTATTTTGGTTAGTAAAACTATTAAAAATTTATTGTTATCTGCATTTATGCCTTGTGTTGTAAATGCTCTTGTTGTACCTTTAATCGTCTATTTGTGTGATGTCCAAGCTGGTATGACTTTTACAGCTTTTATGATTACATTTGGTTGGACTTTTTTAGGTGAATTCATTTGTATAGTTTGTGTTGGTTATCCTTTATTTATGGTTCTAGCAAAAAAATATAAGGGATTTTATAGTCTAATTGATGCAAATACATCAATGGATTTTAAGTTTTAGATAACTAATAGAAAGTGATATAATTATAAACATGAGTAAAGATTTTTATTTAGAAATATTACACGTTGATAAAAATTCAAAAGCAAGATATGGGATATTGCATACACCTCATGGAGATTGTGAGGTTCCAATGTTTATGCCTGTTGGAACTTTAGCGACAGTTAAAACAATGACACCAGAAGAAATTAAAAAATGTGGAGCTGGTGTTATTTTAGCTAATACATATCACTTACATTTAAGACCTGGAGAAGATATCGTTAGTAAAGCAGGTGGCGTTCAAAAATTTATGAATTATAACGGACCAATGCTTACAGATAGCGGTGGTTTTCAGGTTTTTTCATTAGCAGAAAATAGGGATATTAAAGAAGAAGGTGTAACATTCAAATCTCATTTAAATGGTGATAAGATATTCTTTTCTCCTGAAATTGTTATTGGTATCGAAGAAAAAATAGGTGCTGACATCATAATGTCTTTTGATGAATGTATCCCTTATCCTGCGACATATAATTACACAAAAGATTCTACTGAAAGAACAATTCGTTGGGCTAAAAGAGGAAAAGAAGCTCATAAAAGAGAAGATCAAGCTTTATTTGGAATTGTGCAAGGTGGAGATTTTGAAGAGTTAAGAAAATATTGTGCTGAAGAATTAGTTAAGATGGATTTTGATGGTTATTCTATTGGTGGAACAAGTATAGGAGAACCTAAAGAAGTGTGTTTTAGAATGATTGATTATGCTATTAAATATTTACCAGAAGATAAACCTAGATATTTAATGGGTGTAGGAAGTTTGGATTATATTTTAGAAGGAATTGGTAAAGGAATCGATATGATGGATTGTGTTTTACCAACAAGAATTGCTAGACACGGAACTTTAATGACACATCATGGAAGAGTTAATATTCGTAAGGAAATGTATAAAGAAGACTTTACGACTCTTGATGATGAATGCGATTGTTATACATGTAAAAATTATACTAAAGCATATTTAAGACATTTATATGTAAGTGGTGAAGCTTTAGGTCCACATTTAATGTCTATTCATAATACTAGATTTTTAATTTCTATCGTTGAAGGTGCTAGACTTGCAATCAAAGAAGATAGATTTAATGAATATAAAGAAGAAGTATTAAGAAAATACGGAGATAAAAGAGGTTTTTAGTATGGATATTGAATTATTTAATTATAATTTACCTGAAGAATTAATTGCACAAGAACCTAGTCAAAAAAGAGATGAATGTAGATTATTATTGGTAGATAAATCTACAAACACATATAAAGATTCTTATTTTTATAACATTATTAATTATTTTAAAAAAGGTGATGTTTTGGTAAGAAATAATACAAAAGTTATTCCTGCTAGACTTTTTGCAACTAAAGAAGTTACTAATGCACATGTTGAAGTTTTATTATTAAAAGATTTAGGTAATGATACTTGGGAGTGTTTATGCGGTAATGCTAAAGCAATTAAACTAGATTCAGTTTTACATTTTAAAGATGACATTTTAGTTGCTAAATGTGTTGGAATTAAAGACGAAGGTATAAGATTATTAAAATTTAAATACAACGGAATCTTTTTAGAAGAGTTAGATAAAATTGGAATTTTACCTTTACCTCCTTATATTCATAAAGAAGTTGATGATAATAATAAATATCAAACAGTTTATGCTAAAAATGAAGGAAGTGCTGCTGCTCCAACAGCTGGTTTTCATTTTACAAACGAATTATTAGAGAAACTAAAAGAAAAAGGTGTTGAAATATTAGATGTAACTTTAACTATCGGATTAGGAACGTTTAGACCTGTTAAAGTTAAAGATACAAATGATCATGTGATGCATAGTGAAGAATATGAAATTAAAGAAGAAGTTGCAGAAAAATTAAATGCAGCTAAAAAAGAAGGTAGAAGAATAATTGCTGTAGGTACAACTTGTGTTAGAACTTTAGAAGCTAACTTTAATAAATTTAATTGTTTTAAAGCTGAAAAAGCATCTACTAATATTTTTATTAGTCCGGGATACGAATATAAAGCAATTGATTGTTTAATTACAAATTTTCATTTGCCTAAATCAACTTTGATTATGCTTGTAAGCGCATTTATAGGAAGAGAATTTACACTTGATGTATATAAGCATGCAGTTGAAGAAAAATATCATTTCTTTAGTTTTGGAGATGCGATGTTTATATATGAATCTAAAAAAATGTGATTACTATAAAGAGTTTTTTGTAGAATATAGAAACATTAAAAAAGATGGTGAAAAACCAAAGTTATTGTTACATGTGTGTTGTGGAGCTTGTTCATGTTATCCACTTGTTTTTTTAACTGACTTATTTGATATAACAATTCTATTTTCTAATTCTAATATAACACCTCATGAAGAATATTTAAAAAGATTAAACGCTTTAAAAGAGTATGTAAAAAGTATTGAAAAAGATTTAGATACTAATATTAAAATTGTTGAAGATTCCTATAATCATTCTTTGTTTATCGAAGATTTAATACCTTATGCTGATGAAAAAGAAGGTGGAAAAAGATGTGAAATTTGCATTGAAAAAAGAATAAGAAGATTATTTGAATATGCAAACATTAATAATTTTAATTATGTGACAACTGTAATGAGTATTTCTAGAAATAAAAACAGTATGTTTATTAATGAACTAGGAAGAAAAGTTGAAAAAGAATATGGAAATGTCTATTATATTCAATGCGATTTTAAAAGGGATGGTGGACAAGATATTGGAATCGCTTTGTCAAAAAAATACAATGTTTATCGACAAAATTATTGTGGATGCGAATTTAGTTTAAAAAATAAATAAAAAGAGTCTCTTAAATCGTCTATATTAATATGAAGAAAAAGAATTTATTAAAGATATTTTTAATTACGCCTATTTTACTAGGTGTATTTGGTTGTACAAATGAAAGCAAAGGCTTGGTTAGTACTAATAAAACTCAATATAAAAAATTTGAGGATATTTATATTAAAGCTAAAGGTGATGGTAATTCATGGGTTGGCATTTATAGAGAAAGTGATGATATAAACAAGGTTGATTCAATTAGATGGTATTATGTTAATAAGAATGGTTTTGTCAGTGATAAATATTATAATGTAACAAAATCATTAACATATAATACGAGTAGAGATGTTGTGAAAAATATGCCTAGTTTTAAATATAAAGCTGTTTTATTTTCTAATGATACAATGGATAAAAAAGATTATTCAAAATATGTACTAGATACTTATACTTTTGAAGTGTTAGAAGATAAAATAACATTACCAAATGCTCCTACTAATGTTGAATATATTCTTGATGATGTAACTAGTGGTACATCAAATGGTACAATCGAATTAACTTTTGATGATATTCCTGTAAACGAGGTTGTTATGTATTGGGCTAACGATAAAGGTGTGTTAGAAGAATACACTTCATTAAGAACAGAAAAAGTTTATACAAACCCTTGTACTATAAAACTAAATGACGATGTGATTATTCCAAAAGAAGCAACGAAATTAGTAGTTTATTCAAAAAATAGTGCTGGAAAGAGTGCGAGTTATAGAGAATTTAATTTACCTAATTTAGCTTTAAATTCTTTAAGAAACGATGAAAAAAGTAGTATTGATTTTGAAGTTGTTAGCGATATACACATTGCTTTAGAAGATACCCATTTAGCATCAAGTGACGCAAAAACTTTACATACAGAGCATTTAAAAGAAATGTTAAAAGATTTTGAAAATGTTAATAAAGGTGAAAGCACAAATACAATTGTAGTTGGTGATATTGCAAATTCAGGAAGCGAAAGAGAATGGGAAGAAGCTAATTCTCTACTTACTAATTCTAATATTATAAATAATGTTTATTATTCATTAGGAAACCATGATTTATATGGTGGATCATATGATAATCAAATAAATTATTTCTATAAATATTCAAAGCAAGATTCCGTCTATTATAAAGTTGAAATAGATGGATATACTCATGTGTTCTTAGGAAGTGAAAATAGCGATAGTAGTGTTGATGCTTATATAAGTAATGAACAGTTAACTTGGTTTGATAATGTTATGAAAGAAGAAAATGGTAAAGATCCAAATAAACCTGTTTTTGTTTATTTGCATCAATCTTTGTATAACACAATAGCAGGAAGTTTAGAAGGTCAAGGATGGAACGGCGTAACTCAAGATAGCGCTTTAAGAAATATTATAGAAAAATATAAACAAATATTTTTCTTTAATGGTCATAGCCATTGGGATATGAATAGTGAGAAAAATCATTATAAAAAAGATGATTTATTACCTAATATCTTTAATACAGCATCAGTTGCTTATTTGTGGGATAGTTATAATATTCCTACTGGAGAATATTTAAAAGGCAGCCAAGGATATTATTTAAAAGTATATGATGATTGTATTTATGTGCTTGGAAGAGATTTTGTGAATAAAAAATTTATTTCAAGCGCTTGTTATAAAATTAAATTATAAGGATGGTTTTTATGAAAAAGTACATTAAATGTTCATTGTTTTTAAGTTTGTTAATTACTTCAACATCTTTATGCTTAGAAAGTTGTAATGATGATTGGAAAAAATCTAAAGTCGATTTATTGGAATTAGAAAAAACGCAACAATATATCAATTTAAAAGCTTCAGCTACTTCAAATAAGATTAGATTAAGTTTAAATAGTGATGAAGAATTGGTAGGAAACGATTTAACTGAAGTTTATATGTTAAGAGGTTACGAATACTTTAAAGAAGAAAAAGACGAGGATAAATTCTTTACTGGATTAAGTGAAAGTATTGTTGAAATAAATGAAAAATATAAGGTTGGTGAATATTCTTTAGGAACAGAAGAAAATATTGAAATAAATAGATATGAAAGTGATGGATTCGATAATTTATATTCTAAATTTTATGTTGTAAGAAATAATAAGATTATTAGAGGTTCTGTATTTGTTACAGAAGTAGAATCGTTAGTAAATACTAAGCCAATATTAAATATTAAATCTAAAAAAGGATTATTTGGAGAAGACTATGAAGCTTTCAAAGATTTGAATTGTTCTTATACTGTTTTAAATTTAGATTTAAATGGTTTTATTTATCCTAATGAGGTGTTTGAAGGCGATAAAGCAATCGAGATTGATCATCCTGATGAAAGTGTAACATATAATTTTATTTCAAATGGAACAATTTATTATTTTAATAAAGATAAAGTTGATGATTTAGAAAAACAAACAAAAAAATTTTATAAATTAGGTGCAAATATAACATTAAATTTAATATGTACAGTTAATACAAACGAAGAACAATTTCCTTCTAAAATGACTTATTTACCATATGCCGCTCAAGGGACTTCATTAATGGGTCAAAATACATCAAATAAATATGGTTTTGATTATTTTATTGCTTGTATGGAGTTTATTAATTATAGACACTCTTTATATAATTTTGAAAATGGATATATTAGTAATTATGTAATTGGAAACGAAATAGATTTCCCACAATCTTATAATAGAATTAGTGAAAAACAAAGTTCTATTGATGTATATATGGAAGAATATTCAAGATTGTTAAGAATTGCTAATTTAGCTTCAAAAAAATATTGTAATTCAACAACTGTTTGTATGCCTATTACACATAACTGGGGAAAAACAGAAAAAAATGGCTTATTAAATGATGTTCAAGGCTATGCACCTCTTGATTTAGTTGGATGGCTTAATAAAAGAAGCAAATTACAAGGAGATTATAATTGGGGTTTAGCTCCTCATTCGTATTGTAGAAGTTTACCTTCAAATAGTATTTATGAACTTGATACTTGGTATGGTGGGGATGATATAACAACTACAAAAGGCGGAAAAACAATTGGCATGAACCAATATCCAACAAATACAGAAGATCATCAGGCTACAGCAATGATTACTTTTTCAAATTTAGAAGTATTAGATATATATCTTCATCAAGATAGTTTAAAAGTTAATGGTTCATTAAGACCTGTTTACTTAAATGAAAGCGGTATTTCTAGTTGCGAATTACCTGGAAGCAATGTTGATGAATTAAGAAAAACACAAGCTGCATGTATAGCTTTAGCTTATTATAAAGTATCACAATTAGACTCTATTGTTGGATTCTCTTATTATAGATGTACAGACCACGAAGCTGAAGCAAGTGCTTATGCAAATTTCGGTTTATTAGACATCTATGGTGATAAAAAAGAGTCATACAATTTATGGAAATATATTGATACTCAATATAGTGAAAAAGTTGCTAATAACTACTTAGATTATCTATCCTATTATGATAATAATAAAACTTATCATTCAAAAGGAAGTATTAAATCTTACCAAGAAATGCTTAATATTTTTGGGACTGATTATGATTTTTCGAATTTTGATTGGACTAAAGCAAAACCAGATTCTTCAAAATGCGATGAAGTTCTTGAATATGAAGATAAAGTTGATCTAGGAAATATATCTTTTAATGATGAAAATTATTTATATGATGGAAATAAACATATAAAAGAAATTCAAGGAACTTTAAACGAAGGTATAGCTGTAGAGTACGAAAACAACGAAATTACTGAATTCGGTTCTACAAAAGCAACCGCAATATTTAGATTAAATGGAGAAATAGTTGGTAAAAGAGTTGCTACAATAAGTGTTAAGCATTTTGTCACAAATAAAAATCAGTATAAAAAGAATGAGAATATATTTGTTACAACTTCAAAATGTGACAGCAATTATAGTATTGGAAGTGGTTCTAATTCTGCATGGATTGGTATATATAAAAGTGATGATGAAGTCTCCTCAACCCCTTCTAAATACTGGTATTCAATAAATTCAGAAGAAGATAAATATTTCAGAACAAAAGCGATACAAGAAGGAATAGATAATTTACAAGGAGGAATCACTGGTGGAACCTATAAGATTATTTATTTCAAAGATGGTAGTTATAATTACGATCCAAATGATGTTATTTATATAAGCGTTTCAAAAAACGAAACATTAGATGAAGACAGTTTGTCTTCAATTAAATTCGAAGATAAAGAAATTTATCAAAATACCGAAGAAGTAAATTTAACAATCGAGGGCACTTTACCTAATGGGATAACTGTAAAATACATAAATAATACTTTAAATTCAGTTGGTAAAACTAATGCGATAGCTATATTTAAAAAGGACGGAGTTGAGATTGAAAGAAGATATGCTGTTCTTTCTGTTATTGAAAATGAATTATCAACAAATAAAGAAGTATATAAGGTTGGTGAAGATATTTTGGTAACTGCTTATGGAAAGAAAAATTATTGGGTAGGAATTTATCTAAAAGATGATGTTGTAAATCCTAATGCAGATAATGGTGTTGCTTCAATATATTGGTATTATGTAATTGATTCAAATCACAATTCAGGCGGAACTTACAATATTAAAGAACAAACTGGACAAAGTGGAGTATATTTAAGACCTGAATTGGTTGATTTACCAAAAGGTGATTATAAGATTGTGTTATTTGATGATTCTAGCGAAGATGGTGGATACCATGTATATAAACAGGTATTTATAACAATTGAAGAATAACAGAAATACTGAATTAAAGTAACTTGCTCGAAATTATGCTTAATAAAGATTAATTAATAAAAAAATTGATTATTATCTTTATGTTTTCTCTTAACTTATAAGTTAAAATTTATTATAATTTAATCGTCATAAAGGAGAAATTAAAATTATGGAAATTTTAGATGTTTATGCTCGTGAAGTTTTAGACTCAAGAGGAAATCCAACTGTTGAAGTTGAAGTAACATTAACAGATGGAACTATTGGTAGAGCAATCGTACCAAGTGGTGCATCAACAGGTGAAAATGAAGCACTTGAACTTAGAGATGGAGATAAAGCAAGATTTGGTGGAAAAGGCGTTTTAAAAGCTGTTCAAAACGTTAATGAAATTATCGCTCCTGCTATCGTTGGAATGTATGCTGATGATCAAGTAGGAATTGATAACGCATTATTAAAATTAGATGGTACACCTTTTAAGAAAAATTTAGGTGCTAATGCTATGTTAGGTGTTTCTTTAGCTGTTGCTAGAGCTGCTGCTAACTACTTAGATATGCCACTTTATAAATATTTAGGTGGTGTTAATGCAAAAGTATTACCTACACCTATGATGAACGTTGTTAATGGCGGTGCTCATGCTGATAGTACAGTTGACTTCCAAGAATTCTTCATTATCCCTGCAGGTTTTGAAACATTCCACGAAGCTTTAAGAGCTGGTGTTGAAACATTCCACGCATTAAAGAGTGTTTTAAAAGCAAAAGGCTATGAAACAGGTGTCGGTGATGAAGGTGGTTTTGCTCCAAGTTGTAAAGAAGGAAATACAGAACCATTAGAATTAATCATGGAAGCTATTAAGAAAGCAGGATACAAACCAGGTGAACAAATTTTCTTAGGTATGGATGTTGCAAGTAGTGAATTCTATGATCCAGAAACAAAGAAATATACATTAGTCAAATCAGGACAAGGCGAAAAGACAAGTAGCGAATTAATTGCTTGGTACAAAGAAATGTGTGAACAATATCCAATTATTACAATCGAAGATGGTTTAGCAGAAAGCGATTGGGAAGGTTGGAAAGAATTAACTAAAGAACTTGGCGATAAGATCCAATTAGTTGGTGATGACTTATTTGTTACTAACGTTGAATTCTTAAAGAAAGGTATTATGAACCATGTCGCTAATTCAATTTTAATTAAAGTTAACCAAATCGGTACTTTAACAGAAACATTAGATGCAATTAGATTAGCTCAAACAAATGGTTATACATGTATGGTTTCTCATAGAAGTGGTGAAACTGAAGATACAACTATTGCTGATTTATCTGTTGCAGTTAACGCAGGACAAATTAAGACTGGTTCAGCATCTAGAACTGATAGAATGGCTAAATATAATCAATTATTAAGAATTGAAGATGAATTAGGTGATGAAGCTCAATTCTTAGGATTAAAAGCTTTCAAAAAATATCAATTCTAATTAATTAAAGTTTTTAACTTATAAATGGTAGACTTGGATCTACCATTTTTTTATTCTAAAAATTGAAACTTGCTTGATAGTTATTAATTTTAAATTTTATGTTTGCTTTATTATGTTTTGTAAATATAGATAAGTTAAATATTGATTGGTTTATTAAGAGGCCATCTTTTGATATTTCTTGTTTATAAATGTTAGTTTCATCTGATAAGAAAGTGAAATATAAAATGTCATCTTCAACTTTAGTAGAAATATATTTATTAAAATTAAGATCGTTTAATGAATATTCAATGTTTTTAACATTATAAATTGACGAAGAAATCGTTGAAAAACAATAGTATTTAATAGTCTCTTTTTTATTGTTATAAATCAGTGCAACATTATAGATTGTATTAATTTCAATTTGATTGTTTTGAATATTTGTAATTGTGTTTTGTTTATTTTTGCTGCTTACATCAAGATAGTATCTAATAACAAATACAGATGAGATTATTGAGATAGAAATAAAAGATAAAAGAATAAATAAAATTATGTTATTTTTCTTTTTCAAAAAATAATCATATTTTCGCTTAAAGAAAGACTAGTTACATCTTTTAATTTAAGCTTATATGTTTTAAATGATTCTTTTATCTTTTTATTACCTTCATATAATTGGCCTCTAAATGTAAATCCTTGTGTTTTTAAATGACTTACATATAATTCCTTTTCTTCCATATTTTCGTTTCCTAAAAAGATATCGGCATCGGGATCATTTTTGATTTTATTCATTAATGTTGTTGTACTAAATGTAGTTTCGTTATTTAAAATAGCAGTTAAATAATTTAATACTGTTTTATAATTTATTGTCTTTCCTGTTGAATCATATTTGATGACATAAGTTCCAGGTTCTTGATTTTCTAAATATACATCTGTAGTTACTTTTAAATCTGAATATTCTTTATCTAAAGAATATGTTGGTGAATATGTAATTTCATAATCTGATTTAATTTTATCTCCTTCTTTAATATAAGGATCGTTAGCTTCTTTATCATTGTTTAAATAAAAATTAATATTTTCAATCTTCTTTTCGTAATCGATAGTACATGAAGCTTTAATATCTGGATAGTTAATTGATGAGCAAGTAATAATTATTTGTTCCCCAAAAGCCTGTTTTAATAAAATATTGGCAACTGTGGGATCATTTTCATCAATGTTTAATGTAACATAATCAGCAATTTCTTTTCCGTTAGCCCATTCAGAATTTGCACTTTTAAAGGCTAAATCCCATTTTACGGATTTATTAAAATTATATTCAGGATAAACTGTTGCAGTTAATTGATACTCCTTATCGCTTATTTTTTTAGCCAAAACGTTGTTTGTTTCAATTTTAATTGGCGAATCATCTTCTTCTTTAACAGTTTTATTTGAATAATAAGAAGCGAAAGCGATGGTTCCGCCAATTAGCAACACTGCAGATAATGATGCAGTTACAATTATTGAAATTTTTTTCTTTTTGATGTTCATAATTTTATCTCCTTTACTATCAAGACGTTATAAGTTGATAAAAATTAACATATCTTTTTTCATAAAATTATGAATAATTGAAAAAAATATATGGAAGAGATAAAATTTAAATATTATGAAAAAGATTTCGAGCAAAAAATTACTCTTTCTATATGCTATTGGCGGATTTGGTATAAATTTATTAAATGTTATTGTTGGTTCTTATTTGTGCGATGCACTTTTAACTTCAGGTTTTAAAGAAAATTTAGATAATTGGACTTATGCTAGTAAAGACTTAGTCATTGCTTCTATTTGGTCAATATTTATTTTAATAGCAAAAATAATTGATGGTGTAATAGATATACCTGTTGCAGGTATTACTGATAATTTAAGAACTAAAATAGGAAGAAGAAGACCTTCATTAATTGTTGGTTTAATAAGTGTTTTAGCTTTTTATGGATTATTTATTGTTATACCTAGAAATGTCGAAAATGATTTAGTAAATACAATATTTTATGGAATAATACTTTGTTTATATTATATTTCTTATACATTAGTAATGGGGACTTATTATGCTACCTTTGCAGAAATTGCAAAAACAGATAAAGATAGAATGTATATATCAAACGTTAAATCTGTATTTGACGTTATTTATTTTATTTTAGGTTTTGCTTTAATACCTGTTTTAGTTGGTTATTTAAATATAAGAATAATAGCTTTAATTTTTATGCCATTAGCTTTAACTATGTTGATTCCTATCTTTTTAATAAAAGAAAAATCTAATAGACTTTGTGATATTGAAAAGAGAAGATTAAATGGTGAAGATGATGGCGATGAAATTATTGATAACGAAGAACAAGTAAATATGGGAAAATCCATTGCTTTAACTGTTAAAAACAAATCCTTTTTAATGTGGATGTTGGTTTTATTTTTTATGCAATTTGGAGTACAAATGTTTTTAACTGGAATGAATGTTTATTTTTCTGGAGCTTTGAGCATGAAAAGTATCAAACTTACATATGTGAGTGGTTCTACGTTTCTTCTTGTTCCGTTAACTATGATTTTATTTAATAAAATTGTTTCAAAAACAGGATTTAAATTTGGTTTCCAATATAGTTTAATTGCGTTTACTATTGGTATGTTATTTATATTCTTTGATCAATACATTAACGATGAAACAATGAGATTAATTTTTGCTATTATTGGTGGGGTTATTTCTTCTTTCGGAATAGGCTCTTTCTTTAGCGCAACATATGTAATACCTAGTCAACTTGCTGCTGATGAAGCTAGTGAAACAGGTGTATCTCATTCTGCAATGTATTTTGCTGTACAAGGTTTGGTTAGTGGAATAAGTGTTGGTATTTCTACAGGAATTGTGTGGGTAAATTTGAAAAAAGGAAATCTTTCTAATTTTATGCCAATATTTGTTGCAGCAAGTTTATTAATTTGTTTTATTTGTACTTTCTTTTTACCAAAGAGTATTTCAAATATTGGCAAGAAGGCAAATAAATAATTGGAGGAGTTTTTATGTTTAAAATTATTGTCGATTCAACAAGTGATCTAGGATTAGACTTAAGAGATCAATATGATATCGATTATTGTCATATGATGATCAATGTTGATGATAAAGAATATAGTGCTGATTTAGATTACAAATTATATTCCGTAAAGGAATTATATGATTGGATGAGAAATGGCAAAAGAGTATATACTACACAAGTTGCTAATCAGGAATATGAGTCTGTTTTTAAGAAATATTTGGAATTAGGATATGATATACTTTATATTTCTTGTTCAGGTGCTTTAAGTGCTTCTATTCAAGCTGCAAATATTATTAAAGAAAAATTAAATGCTGAATATCCTGATAGAAAGATAGTTTGCTTTGATTCTTTAATTTCTAGTTTTGGTCAAGGCAGCATGGCTATTAAAGCTAGTTTATTACAAAAAGAAGGTAAAACCTTAGAAGAAGTTGTTTCCTGGCTAACAGAAAATAGATTGAGATTTAATCAATTTGCAACAGTTGACTCTTTAGAATATTTAAGAAGAGCTGGAAGAGTTAAAGCGAGCAAGGCATTCTTTGGAAATTTATTTGGTGTTAAACCAATTATTATAAGTGATGTTAAAGGAAAAAATTACGCTTACGAAAAAGAAAAAGGTAAAAAGAATGCTATTACAAAAATTTGCAATTTAGCTATAGATTGTATTGGGGAAGATTACGAACAAACTATATATATTGCTCATGCTGATTGTTTAGATCAAGCTGAATTGATAAAAAATACACTTATTCAATTACAACCTAAATTACATAATTTTTATATTGGCCCAATTGGACCAATTGTTGGAGCATCGACTGGTCCAGGTACTTTAGCAATTTATTGCTATGGTAAAGAAGTTACCTTAGATGAAGAAGGTAACTAATATGGCTAATATTGATGGTATATTGTTTTATAATCTTGTAAATAATGGATATTCGTATTTATTAAAAAAGAAACAAGAAATTAATGATTTAAATGTTTTTCCTGTTCCGGATGGTGATACAGGAAATAATATGGTTAGAACATTACAAAATGGTCTTATTAAATTGCAAGATATTAATGATAAATCTGATTTA
This sequence comes from Lachnospiraceae bacterium GAM79, assembly GCA_963619035.1. Taxonomy (GTDB): domain Bacteria; phylum Bacillota_I; class Bacilli_A; order RFN20; family CAG-826; genus Onthovivens. Next base: position 10,396 of record CAVEUC010000018.1, on the reverse strand, counting down.
GGTTATGTTAGCGGTGTTCTTGCTGAAGGAATGCTTTATGGAGCAAGAGGTAATAGCGGAGTAATTTTATCTCAATATTTTAAGGGTATTTCTTTAGGCTTAAAAGATAAAAAAGAAGTAGATGTTGATGGATTAATCGTTTCTTTTAAAAAAGGTTATGAAACTGCTTATAAAGCGGTGGTAACACCAACTGAAGGCACAATACTTACTGTTGCTAGAGAAGGAATCGAAAATATCGATTCTAAAAAACAGTATGATTTATCATCTCTTTTTAAAGATATTATTAAAAATATGGATATTTCTTTAAAAGATACTCCTAATAAATTAGATGTTTTAAAAGAAGCTGGAGTTGTTGATAGCGGTGGAGCTGGTTTATTAGAAATCTTTAAAGGGATGAATGCGTATTTAAATGGTGAAATATATAACGAAATCATTGATGAACATAGTAATGAAGTGAATACTATATCTATAAATAAAGATTTATTTAATGCAGATAGTGAAATGACATATGGCTATTGTACTGAATTTATTCTTCAATTATTGAATGAAAAATGTGTTCCTAGTAACGTTGATGTTAATGATTTTATCAAATATTATTCAACTTTAGGAGACTCTATCGTAGCTTTTAAAGATAAAGACATAATTAAAGTTCACGTTCATACAAAAGTTCCTGCAAAAGTTATTGAATTTGCCCAAAAATATGGTGAATTTATAACTTTTAAGATGGAAAATATGGCAATTCAAAATAACGAAGTAAAATCGAAAAAGAAAAATAAAAACATTAGTACAAAAAGGAAAAATGTAGGTTTTGTAACAGTTGTTCAAGGTGATGGACTTATTGATACGTTTGAAAATATGAATGTCGATGTAGTTTTAAATGGTGGACAAACTATGAACACAAGTTGTGAAGAATTTATTGAAGCGTTTAAAAATATTAATGCTGATAACATAATTGTTTTGCCAAATAATGGAAACATTCTTTTAGCTGCAAAACAAGCTCAAAGCATGTATAAGGATAGTAAAATCCATATTATTCCTACTAAATCTATCGCTGAAGGTTATTTTTCTTTAGCGATGATGATTGATAATGATATTGAAGTAGAAAAACAAATAGAAAGCATGAGTGATGGTTTAAATAATTTGCTTACAGGAGAAATTACTAAAGCTATTAGAAATTGTTCTTTAAATAATGTTGATATTAAAAAAGATGAATATATTTCTATAATAAATCATCAAATTGTTTCCTGTTCAATTAGTTCGAAAGAAGCATTATTAAATTTAATAAATCATGTAGATGATATCGAAAATAAAGAGATTATAGTAATATTTGTAGGATCTAATGGTTCCATTGAAGATGCTGAAGAAATTAAAGAATATATTGAAAGAAAAAATTCATTAATTGACATTGGTATAATCGAAGGAAAACAAGATATTTACGATTATATTTTAGGAATATATTAGAATGAAAAAGATTGTGATCGATTGCTTTTCAAGCGAAACTAATTTAGATACCTTGGTTAAAGGTATTTCTTTAAATTTTGATAAATATAGCGATATAAATTATGTTTTAATTGGAAATAAAACATCTATTTTTGATACGATTAAAAAATATAATTTAGACTGTTCAAGATTTGAAATAATTGATTGCAATGAGAGACTTTTGGATAATGAAAATCCGATGTTAATTTTAAAAGAGAAATCTAGTTGTTCTTTAAGTATATCATTAGATTTATTAAAAAAGAGCGGGGATTTAATAGGGTTATTGACTGCTGGACAAACAGGTGGGGTTTTGATTGGTTCAATTTTTAAAGTTGGTCTTATTAATGACTTAAAGGTTCCTTGTCTTACTTCTATTTTAAAAAGTTTTAATGGTAATGATTTTTGCTTAGTAGATTGCGGAGCTAATGTTGATTGTAATGAAAATATGCTTTTTAAATTTGCTGAAATAAATGATCAATTTTTTAAAAGTTTAAAGCATATTGTTGATCCAAGGATTGCAATTTTAAATGTAGGAAAAGAAGAAAAGAAAGGTAATTCAACATTAAAAAGATTATTTGAGTTATTAAAAAATAGTAATTTAAATTTTGTTGGAAATATTGAAGGAAACGATGTCTTTTTAGATAAGGCTGATATTATTTTATGTGATGGTGTTGTTGGAAACATTGTTTTAAAATTAAGTGAATCTATGGCTATGTTTTTTAAAAATATGGCACTATCTTATATAGAATATGATAAAGAAAAATATATAAAATATGTAAATGAAAATTTCAATTATTCAAATGAAGGTGGTGCAATTTTATTAGGTGTTAAAAAACCTATTATTAAGATACATGGTAAAAGCGGCGAAAGAGCTGTAAGTAATTCGATAGAAAGATTAATTGAATTAGATAAAGGAAAATATATTGAATCTATTTCTAAATAGAGGATTGTTATTATGAAAGATAATATAGATTTATTTGTAGAATATAAAATAAATAGTTTTAAGAAGTCTAATTTAAAAATGGAAGATATTTTTAATTCTGTTTTTGAATTTGATGAAAGAATTGCTTTAGAATATTCAAAAAATGATAAAATTATTAAAGTTTCTTACGAAGAATGTAAAAAAGAAATTTTATCTTTTTATGAAGGTTTTTCTAAATTATTTCCAAATTTAAAAGATCAATATATTGCTTTAGATTTAGAAAATTCCTATGAATGGATTGTTGGATTTTGGGGAATATTGATGAGCGGTAATAAACCTTATTTAGTTAATAAACTTCATCCTTTACAAATTACATTAGATAATTTTAAAACATTAAATATTAAATATTATGTTGGAAAAAAAGAAAATTATAATGATTTAAATTTTATAAATATTAATGAAATATGTGGAGAATATAGTGGAAAACCATATGAATTCGCGAACGAATTAGCTTTAGGAACAAGTGCAACAACATTAAAGAATAAAATTTGTATTTATGATGGCGAAAGATTATCCAATCAAATTTTAAATAGTGAAGATATAATGAAGAAAAATAAGTTAATTAAAAGACATTATAAAGGTGAACTTAAGCTTTTAGCTTTTATTCCTTTTGCTCATATTTTTGGATTAATAGCTACTTATTTATGGTTTAGTTTTTTTAATCGTACGATGGTGTTCTTACCTAATTTAGATTCTAAAAACATTATAAAAACTATAAAAACACATGAAGTAACGCATATATTTTCTGTACCTTTATTTTATGAAACTATAGCTAAAGAAATCGATAAAGAAATAAATAAAAGAGACGAGAAAACGAAGAATAAATTTAATAAAGGCTTAAAAATAAGTTATAACATCCAAAAAATGTCTCCTATAAATGGAATGAAGTTTTCAAGGAAATTATTTAAAGAAATAAATGATAAAATTTTTGGAGATTCTGTTCAATTTTTAATAAGTGGTGGTGGCTATATAAAAGATAGTACGTTAAAGTTAATTAATTTATTAGGATATCCTTTATATAATGGATATGGAACTACTGAAGTAGGAATAACAAGTGTTGATTTAAATATTAAAATTGATAAAAGACTTAAAAATTCAGTTGGAAAACCTTTTAAAAATGTAGAATATATAATCGATAACAATATTTTAAAAGTTAAATCATCCTCTTCATGTAGAAGTATATTTATTAATTCAATAAAAGAAGAGTCTGATGAAATTTACGATACTAAAGATATTGCTAAAATAGATAAAGATGGTGATTATTATATTTTAGGTAGAAATAGTGATTTAGTTATTCAAGAAGATGGAGAAAATATAAATCCAGATGAAATTGAAAAACAATTAACATTTAATAGCGTTTTTGAGTTTTCTGTACTTGGACTAAAACAAAATGATAAAGAATTATTATCCATTATTATTGTAATTTCAAAATATATAAATAAAGAAAAAATAGAAGGTATATTATCTTTGATTTCTTCTTATAATGATAAAGTCACATTCCCATTTAAAATTAAAAATATTTTATTTACATATGATGAAATCAAAAATAAAAATGCTATTAAGGTAAGTAGAGTTTACTTAAAAGAGTTAATAAATAATAACAAAATTAAATTATTTAAAGCAAACGAATTAATAAAAGAAAATTTAATTGATTATAAATTAGATGACAATATTAAGAATACTGTTTTCGATATCATCGCTGATGTATTGAATATTTCTAAAGATAAAATTGAACTTAAACAAAATATAATTTTCGATTTAGGTGCAACAAGTCTTGATTATATTTCTATTATTTGTCGAATAAATGAAGAATTTGAGATTGAATTAAAGATTAATGAATCTAGTGATAGTTATACAATTGAAAATTTAATTAAAAAGGTTGAAACGTCATTATGAGAAGTCTTTTGTATTGCATTTTTATTTTGACAGCATGGCCTGCAGATTTATTTTATTTCTTTCATAAAACTTATTATGTTGATAAGAAAAGTCAGTCTAAAAGAATTAAAGGAAAGTCTATTATAATTAGTAATCATACTTCGCTTCTTGATTACATTTTATATGTTTTTATGTTTGCTTTTAGAAATCTACATTGCTTAATTTCTACAGTTGTTTATGAACATAATAAATTTGTTAATTTCTTTTTATGGATGATGGGCGGAATAAAAGTTAATAGAAAAAATTATGATTTAAGTTTCTTAGATAAATCTTTAGAAAAATTAAATAAAAATAAAGTCTTAGTTGTTTTTCCAGAAGGAAAATTAGAAAGAAATAAAGGTGAGTTAGCTGAATTTTCACCAACTTATATTTATTTAGCTTTAAAATCTAATTCTCCGATTATTCCTGTTTTTAATGAAGGAAATTATGGTTTCTTTAAAAAGAATAATGTTATTATTGGAAAGAAAATATATGTTAAAGATTATTGTAAAAGTGAGAATCCTACTAAAGAAGAAATTCAATATATTAATGAATTAGTTAAAAAAGAAATTAATAGATTAAAAAATCAACTTTATAAAAATAAAGAAAATAAAAAAGAAAAGAAAATCTCATTAAAGAATTTTTTGTGGGATTTTGGAAGAATTAATCTTTGCTTTTTTACGATTTTTAGAAGACCAAAAGTTATTTATTATAATCAAAATAAAAAGATATTAAAAAAGAAGGGACCGTTTATTATATGTGCAAATCACACTTCTTTTTATGATCCAACAACAATTTATAGAATATTTTGGAGAAGAAGAATTAATGTTTTAGGTGCAAATATAATGTTTGAAAATCACCCTATTAGAAGCTATTTTTTAAAGTGTGCTGGTGTTATTAAAATTAATAGAAATATTGCTGATATTGAAGCTATAAAAGAATGCAAAAAAGTATTAGAAAACAAAGGTATTTTAACTATTTTCCCAGAAGGCAAAATAGGAAAAGAAGAAAATTTACAAGAATTTAAAAATGGTGCAGTATTGATATCAACTTTAACAAAATCACCAATTTTACCTCTATTAATATTAAATAAGGGAAAAGGAAAAATGGTCGTTGTAATTGGTGAAATGATTGAAATAGATAAAAATAAAATATATAGTTTAAAAGAAGTGGAGAAATTAACATCATTTGTTCAAAGTAAATTTAATGAAATGAATGATTATGCAAAAGAATTAGGATATGGAAAAAAGTGATATTTTAAAAAAAGTAATAGAAATATATAAAGTAATTATTGATGAAAATGTCGATGAATCAATGATTAAATTAGAAACAAAAATAAAAGAAGAACTTGGGTTAAATAGTGTTGGAATGCTATATATAATCGTAGCTATTGAAGATCAATTTGATGTAGTTTTACATGATCAATCAATAGAAAAATTTGTCACAATAGGTGATGTTGTAGATTATATTTATAATAACATTTAATTAAAATTTTCTTTTAAAAATTCAGAGATGGTTTTATCGTATTCGATTGTATTATTTATTCTAATGTGAGAATGAGCTCCTTTAGGAAAATATACAATCTTTTTATGTTCACTTTTACATTTTGAATATATCTTTTCTTGCATATAAGGTAATACAAATTTATCTTCTTTACTATATAAAAATAATACAGGAATATTAACTTTATCTATATAATTTTCAGGCCCATCTTTAACTACATCAACACCGCTATATTTTTTGATTAAAAACATAACTTCATTTAAAACTGGAAAAATTGGTCTACGATCAACAATCATATGGTTTTTAAAAATCTCTTTAAAATTGTTGTATGGACCATCTAAAACCAAAGCTTGAATTAAGTTATTTTTATCATTTACTTTGCTATAAATAGAAGTAGCTGCTCCGATACAAATTCCATGTAAAACAATATGTTTTACTGCGTATTTTTCATTTAATAATTTACACCACGCTAAAATATCTTTATATTCATCAATACCTAGAGTGTCATAATACCCATCGCTTAAACCATGTGATCTATTGTCGATTACTAAAATATTTAATTTATTTTCATAATAAGGCATTGAAAAATAATAAGAATAAAGCAAAGATTCTGTTCTTCCTGGAATTATGATTACACAAGTATCATTTCCATTATCTAAATATTTACCGACAAGATTGAAGCCTTCACTTTTAATTGATACATCAATAAAATTTTTATCTTCTGCCCGTTTTACACCTTCATCATACATTCTAACTTGCTCTTCGTTAGTAGTATCACTACATTCTCTTCCCCGTTTATTTTTATCTACTCTTACAAGTTGAGAAAAATAAACTTTCTTTGCGATTTTAAATGTGTAAATAAACATTCCAATTATAGGAGCAACTAATATAATTAAAGAAGCAATAACAATTAATAAAATATAGTACCATTCCATATAAATAATTATAAAGAATAGTATGTTTTGTTGCATTAAATATTTACTTAAAATTATACTTTTGTTAAAATTTTTTGAAGGAAAAAATATTATGAATGAATATACTATATTAACTGATGCAACTTGTGATTTAGATGAAGAATTAAGAAAAAAATTTAAAATAGAAGATTATGTGAAAGCACACATTCTTTTAGAAAATGGAAAAGATATTTCTTCTGGTTTAACTTGGGATTGGATTCAACCAAGAGAATTTTATGATTCAATTAAAAAGAAAAATAATATAATAACAACATCTCCAGCAAGTGTAGATGAATTTAAAGATGTATTTAGAAAATACTTAGAAAAAGGAATTGATGTTATTTATATTTCTTTGTCGACTGGATTAAGTGGAACTTATAATTTTGTTTTAAAAGCTATCGAACAACTTAAAAATGAATTTCCTTTAAGAAAAATGTGCTGCATTGACTCTTTAAGATATTCATTATGTTTAGGAATTTTAGTTTGTAAAGCATACGAACTTAAAAACGAAGGTAAAACATACGACGAAGTTAAAACTTGGATTGAAGAAAATAAAAATAAAGTACATCAAATGGGTGTTATGGATGATTTATTTTTCTTAGCTAGTAAAGGTAGAGTTTCTTCTGCTAAAGCTTTCATGGGAAGTTTAGTAGGAATAAAACCTTTAGGAGATATTAATGAATTCGGACAAACTACAGTGTTTGCAAAAGCTAAAAGTTTAAATAAAGCATTAAAAGCAACTGTTGAATATATTAAAAAAACTATTGTTAATCCATCTGAACAATATATTTTAATTGCTCATACTAATAGAGAAAAAGAAGCTACAAAATTAAAAGAATTAATTGAAAAAGAAATTAAACCTAAATTTATTCATATAACTGAGTGTTTTCCAAGCTGCGGAGTAAATATTGGTCCTGGTTTATATGCTGCTTATTATTTTGGTACTGAAATATCTAAAAATTTAGAAAACGAAAAAGGAATAATGGAGAATATTTTAAAAACTTTATAAATTTCTTTACATTATCTAATTTCTTATTTAGAATTATTACTAATAAGGAATTATTGCAAATATGGAAAGAAATACTATTCAACGAAAAGTAATCTTAAAGGCAATTGAAGAGATGGAACATTCAACCATCCCTGATATTTTGTCTAAATGCAAAGATGATTTTCCTACAATTAGTATTGGAACAATTTATAGAAATCTTTCTATTTTAGAAGATGAGGGTTTAATCAGAAGAATCCCTACTAAATATAAAGAAGATGTCTATGAATCCACATCCAAACAACCTCATGACCATTTTATTTGTAAAGAATGCCACTCGATTATCGATTTGCATATGGATAAAAAATTTATCAATTTTACAAATGAATATGGTGATTTGGTTGAAGAAGAATGTATTGTCTATTATGGTATTTGTAACGATTGCTTAGAAAAAAATAAATGCTAAAACAATATAAATTTTATTTATCAGCGTTTATTAAAGTAGGTCTTATTCCTATTTATCTATATAGATTATTAGGAAGCGTTTGTGTTGAATCTAAATAAAGGAGAAAAATATGAAAGAAAATTTAAAAGGAACTCAAACAGAAAAAAATTTACAAACTGCTTTTGCAGGAGAATCACAAGCAAGAAATAAATATACTTATTTTGCTAGTGTAGCTAAAAAAGAAGGTTATGAAGAAATTAGTGCTATATTTTTAGAAACAGCTGAAAATGAAAAAGAACACGCTAAAATGTGGTTTAAAGAACTCGGTGAATTAGGAACAACAGAAGAAAACCTTTTAGCAGCTGCAAATGGTGAAAATTATGAATGGACAGATATGTATAAGGAATTTGCAGAAACTGCTGAAAAAGAAGGTTTTAAAGACATTGCTGCTAAATTTAGATTAGTAGGATCTGTTGAAAAACATCATGAAGAAAGATATAAAACATTATTAAATAATGTAAAAGAAGGTCAAGTATTTAAAAGCGAAGATACAAAAACTGTTTGGAAATGTAGAAATTGTGGATATATTTTCGTAGGTAAGAACGCACCTGCAGTTTGTCCATGCTGCAACCATCCTCAAAGTTACTTTGAAGCTTATCCAAAGAAATATTAGTTAATTAATTGTAATTTTTTAACTTATGTTTTACTATTTTTAACATAAGGAGAATTTGAAATAATGAGTAATGAATTAGTTATAGTTACTGATTCTTGTAGTGATTTAAACAAGGAATTGATAGAAGAATTAGGCATTATTGTAATACCAATGCACTTTAGTTTCGGTAATGAGAATTTTAGTAACGATCCGTTGAAACCCGAATTAAGTAATAAAGAATTTTACGATAGATTAAGATGTAAAGAAGTTGCAGTGACTTCTCAAGTTACTATTGAAGATTGCTTAAAATATGTTAAACCTTTATTAGAAAATAAAAAAGATGTGCTATGCTTAGCTTTTTCTAGTGCGTTAAGTGGATCTTATAATTCTATGAAATTAGTTTCGGAGATGTTAAAAGAAGAAAATAAAGATTATCATATTGAAGTTATTGATAGTTTATGTGCTTCTTTAGGTGAAGGATTATTTACATATTTAGTAGCTAAAAAAGTAAAAGAAGAAAAATTAGATTTAAAAAAAGCATATGAATTTGCCGAATCTTTAAAAGGTAATATAAACCATTATTTTACAGTTGATGATTTATCTACTTTAAAAAGAGGTGGAAGATTATCCGCTACTAAAGCTTTTTTAGGAACATTATTAAATTTAAAACCAATATTACATGTTGATGATAAAGGAAGACTCGTTCCAATAGGTAAAAAATTAGGTAGAAAATCTTCTATTCTTAATTTATTAGATTACTTTAAACAAAGATGTATAAATCATGATGTAGTATTTATTTCTCATGGTGATTGTTTAGATGAAGCTTTATTATTAAAGAGTAAAATTGAAGCATTATATACAGATATTAAAGTTTTTGTAGTTAGTGAAATTGGACCAGTAATCGGAGCTCATTCAGGTCCTGGAACATTAGCGTTATTTTTTGTAGGAGAGGGTAGATAATATGTTGATTGATACAATTAAAAAAGAAAATTTATTAGCTTTAAAAAATCACGATGATAATAAAAGAGCAGTATTGAGTGTAGTTATTAATAAATATATGGTTTTAGGATATGAAGCTAAAGCTAAAAATGTTGAATTAACTGATGCTGATTTAATTAATGTTATGAAAAAAACATTAAAAGAATTAGAAGAAGAAAAAAATAGCTATGTAAGTTGTGGAAGAGAAGAGAAAGCTAATGATATTCAGTACCAAATGGATATTATTAATGCATATCTTCCAAAAATGATGAGTGAAGAAGAGATAAAAGCTATTTTATTATCACTTGAAGATAGATCTGTACCTGTTGTAATGAAGTATTTTAAACAAAATTACAACGGAAAATGTGATATGGGTCTTGTAAATAAGGTTTTAAAAAGTTTATAATATATAGGCTCGATTGAGCCTATATGGGGAAATAGTTCAATGGCAGAACAGCGGTCTCCAAAACCGTTGATATGGGTTCGACTCCTTTTTTCCCCGCCA
>CAVEUC010000017.1:0-5990 GCA_963619035.1 Lachnospiraceae bacterium GAM79 | reverse complement strand
CCACCACAAATTGCTAGTTTATCAAGTGTCGGTTTCAAAAATTCTACATCTAACACAAGAAGAACAGGTCAATATTACTTCATCCAAAAAGGGACTAAATCAAAATACGCAACAGCAACTAATTGGGCTACAATATATGCTTATAATCCTACAATGTTTGTTGAAGTGGAGATTTAATTTATGATTAAAACTGAAACATTATTAATAAATGGAATTGAATTAATACATACATTTAGCGATACATATACATTAATTCAAAATGAAACAAATTTAGAATATATTGAAGCATACGATTTAAAAACAACTAATTATACATATAAAGAAAGTAATAATTTATTAGTAAAGGAGAAAGAAGAAAATGGCAACTGATACTAAATTAAATACACTTGTATTAAATGTTCTTACAAAAGAGCAATATGAAAATGTAGATAAAAGTGATACAGAACTATATTTAATAACTGACGATAGCACTTATGTTGAAAAATCGAATTTAAAAACGATTAATGGAAATTCATTAATTGGTAGTGGAGATATAACAATATCAGGAACAGTCACTTTATATAATCATTATGTTTTACTTACAATGATTATAAATGGAGAAACCTATAAATTTTATACTAATATTGTAAGCACTATTAATAGTGAAATAACAACGATAGAAGAATTACGAAGTGCGTTAGGTATGGACCAAAGTGCTAATTATAGAAATGGTGTTATCGTTCCACAAACCGATACTTCTATTAAAATCATTCATTCAGTTTATTTTAATATCACTACAAGTGAAACAAAAATGACTATGGTATATTCAACTCCATTTGGAACTAATACAACTCTTGATTATGCTACAATAGATTTAACAACTGAATTAACTTCATTTACATTAAAAGATAATATTTCAATTATTGCTTAATATTAATAATAGTGTTATTATATTAAAGTAAGGCGAACGAAAGGTAATAAGTTTCCTACACATATTCTTAATAACTCTCTTTCATAGATTAGAATGCGAATTATTCAAAAAAAATAATCTAACGACAAGAGAAAAAGGCTAGTAATAAAAACTAGTCTTTTTTTTATTTTAAAAAATATTTTTAATTTTCTCTTGTAATTCTTTTATTAATCGAGTAATATAATAACAAGCAAGTGAATAGGAGGAAAAAAATGAATACAAAAGTAATATGCTACGACAAAAAAGGAAATATTGAAAAAATTTCAATATGTAAAGGACTAGAACAATTTTTAGATAATTATGAATATTATACTAAACATTGTGATAGATACGATGTTGAAATTATCGATAATGGCTTCCAAGTATTGACCGATGATGGAATTGACCAATACATTATGGAAGAATATATCATTACAAATGAAATGTTATAAAGTTATTTATTATAATACAATTCAAGAATGGTTAAAAAATAGGCGTATTGGTGGAACTGAATTAGTTAATGTAATGCTCTTTAAATCTAAATATGGAAACATTATTGATTTATACGATAGATTAAAGGGAGAAACTAAAAAAGTCCATCAAAACGCAAATATGACTAATGGAAAAAAAGCAGAAGAACATATAAGAGAATTATTCTTAATTGAAAATCAAAATTACAAAAGAGTTTTAAATGAAGAAAATAAAATCTTATTAATTCAAAGAACCGATTTTCCAGAGATAACATTAAGTCCTGATTGTATTATAGAAAACGAAAATAAAGAACTAGGTTATATCGAAATCAAGTATTTAGAAATAAGTAGTGAAGATAAGATACAAGAATATATGTGTAATTTAAAAACACTTGCTCCACATTATTATTATCAAAATTTACATTATTTCATTACTTGTGAAGATATAAAATTCGGTCAATTCGTTGTCGCATTTCATTGTAGAAAAGAACAAAGAATTATAATCGAAAGTTTAAAATTTGAAAGGAGTAATTTAGAAGAAGAATTAAAAGAATGTGAAGAGAAATTAGAAGATTTTATAATCAATAATTTAAGAGCTGATGTTAGACCAAGTGTTAAAGTAGAAAATCAAGAAGGAGAACAAATAGAATGGAACAAATTATCAAATATCAAGATATTAAAACATTAGACGATATTAATAAACAATTTGCTTGTATTCCAATTAATGTTTCAATGTGTGGTAATCAACCTAAATTCCAAATTGCGAATTACACTGAATTTAAAGCATTAATTCAAGACTTAACAAAGCAATATACAAGTGATATTGAAATTACAAAAAATAATGTTTATATTTACGAAAAAGAAGCAGCCTCAATTAACAAATTAATTAAGCAACTTAAAGACGATAAGAAAAAATACATTAAACAATTTACCGATAGAGTAGATAAACAAGTTAAAGAACTTACTGAAATATTAGAAGAAAAATATTTAGTAATTCACGATAAGACAAAGACATTTAGATACAATGCGAAAGTCGAAAACAATACCGATATTATCGATGTATCAACAACCGAAAGCAATACAATGACTTTAACTGTTAGATTAGATAAAGAAAAATTAGTATTGTTAGAACAATTTTGTAAAGTTCATAATATAGAAATTTTAAAAGGAGAATAAAAATGGCATACGAACAACAAAACACAAAACAAAATATGAGCGTTATTCTTGCTAGTAATAGCGCAAAAGCATTAGGACAAAACTTAAACTTAAATAACGAGCAATTAATGAAAGCAAACGCAACAGCATTAGCACTTTCAAGCAATCCAACATTAAAAAATTGTGATAGATTTTCAATTTTAAAATATTGCTACGAAACTGCTAGATACAATTTTAGTAGAGAAGATTGTATTTACCCTGTTCCATACGGAAACTCAATTCAAGCACAATTAGGTTATAAAGGTTTAAGAGAATTAGTTTTAAGAAGTAATAAATACAATGAAGTTAATTGTAGTTTAGTCTATGATTGCGATAATGTTTATAGAGATGAAGATACAGGAAAAATCAAAGTTTCATTTAACAAAGATTATACAAAATTAGCAACTGCGAAAATCATTGGTTATTATGCTTATGCTATCGATAAAGACAATGTTGTTGTAAATACTTTATTTTGGAGTAAAGAACAAGCCGAGAAACACGGAAAGACTTATTCTAAAACTTATAATTCATTATGGGGAAAAGATGAAAACTCATTTAACAAAATGGCTAAAAAAACTTTAATTAAACAATTATGTAGTGAATTATCAACAACACCAGAATTATCAAGCGCATTAAGACAAGATGGTTATGTTTATGGCAAAGGTTATGAAGATAACCCACAAAATCATAATAATGTAGTCAGTGAAATTGATAAAGCATTCGAAGAAATTGAAACAAACGATAATGGAGAAGTTGTAGAAAGCAATTAATTGAACGGAAACGGCTTAAATTTGAATAAAAATCACAAGGGAGTATAAATAATGCTCTCTTGTGAAAATCGTTAAATAAGGAGCATAAAATGAAAACACAAAGAATGATAAATACACAAATAACAACAAACGATGATTTTATGGAACTTCCTTTAAGTAGTCAATATTTATATTATCGATTAATCGAAAATGCAGATAACGAAGGTTTTATCGATAATGTTAAACTTTTAATTCGTGGTTATGGTTGTAAAATGAACGATATTGAAAATTTAGTAAATGCTAACTTTTTAATTACATTAGACAATAAAGTTTTTGTAATTAAACATTGGAACATCTTACAATGGCAACGATTTGAAAGAATTAGTAAAAGTAAATATGACTTGCGAAACCATTTATACATTAAAGAAAATGGAGCATATACTCTTAAAGAAGAAGGAATAAAATATTCGTTATTCGTTGATGTTATTAAAAATAATATTAAAAGTAATCCAAAAGAAAAGAATATATATTATTATACTTATGTAAATAACATATTAACAAATAACAATAAACAAGTATCAAATAACAATAATCAAATATCAAATACAAATACAATGCAGTGCAATGCAGAAGATTTTGATATTTTTTAGAAAGGAGAATTTATGAATAAATTAAAATATTGGAGAATGAAAAAGGGAATGACTATTACTCAATTAGCTGATAAAAGTGGAATTAATAAAATGACTATTTGTTTTATCGAAAGTGGCAAAAGAGATTATAGAAAAGTGTTTGTGGAAACTTACATCAAATTAGCAAAGGCTTTAAAGATAGTTAATTACACGGCTTTAATAGGCGAAAGAAAAAATGAAGATTAAAGTAGGAACTGAAAGATTAGCACTAATTAAGCAATATAAATCAATGATTGTTAATTTTAAAATGCACTTACGAAATCTTTATACGATAAATGGAGAAGAAGCAACAAAAGAAATATTACAATGGAAAGATTGTATTATGTATAATCAAGAATTTATTTTAAATAAAAACTACGAGCATTATTCAAATGAATATTTAAGAAAGAAAATGGAACGATTCCAAGAGAACTATTATGATTTTTTAGATTATGAATGTGATTTATTAGAAAGGAAAATTTTAAAAAATGATTAAAAAATACGCAAGTGGAAAAGTCAATTATTATATCGACGGACAAAGTTTTGAAAATTCACCTAAAAAAAGAGATGGCAAAGACAAAGCAATACAATATTGTTTAGACAATTTTTTAAATGTAAATGATATTATTAAATTCGATAGTAGAACGGAACGAGATAGATACATTTATTTAAAAGAATTGCAAGACAAAGGGGAAATATCAAATTTAACACATCACTATTTATTAAAAGTCCAGAATCCATTTAAAAATGCTTGTGGGGATGAAGTAGAAGAAATAACTTACAACGCAGACTTTATTTATTACGATATTAAAAATAAAAGAAGAGTTATTGAAGATGTTAAAGGAACTGAATTTTTTATTGACGAAAGATTTATTTTATTAAAGAAAATTTTTGATTATGTATATTTAAGTAAGAAACTTTATATAAGTGTTATTTTAAAAGATAAAAACACTGGATGGTATGAATACCACTTTGGACAAAAAAAGAAGAAACAAAAGAGATTAAAAGCACAAAGCGAGAAGATTAAAGATTTACAAAAGCAACTCCACGATAAAGATAAAAGAGAAAAGTTAAAAATACGATACGAAGAATTAAAAAATAAACCTAAACTTACGAAGAAAGAACAAGAGCGATTAAACAATTTAAAAAATATTTTCGATTTTTCTTGACATTAAAATATTAATCGAGTAATATATACTTGTCGAAAGACACAAGGAGTAAAAAAATATGAAAGAAAAAATTATTAAACACTACGAAAAGAGAATTGCTTATTATGAAGAACATTTAGAATTAGCACAAAAGATTCTCAAACAAAGCAAAAACGATGACAAGGAAGTTAAAGAATTTTGGAGTAATAAAGTAGATAAAATCACTTCAACAATTAATGACTTACAAGAACAATTAGAATACATTAAGGAGAATTTAAAATAATGAAAAACATTCACTTAAATGTAAGATTAAATGCTTATAGTCTTAAAGGAGAAATCACTTTTAAAAGGAAAGGAGAAACGCAAGAGATTAAATATAATGTAGTTCATAACAATAATACATTAAATAAAGTGTTCGATATTATGGACATTCAAAAGCATACAAAATATGCTAGAAGACCAGACTTTGAAAGAATGGACATTGGAGAAGATGAAGATTATTTATTAGTAAATCTTCATTACAAAAAAGGTATTACAAACTTACAAGAACACGAACTATATATGTTTAAGAAAGTAAAGTAATATGAGAACAAGATACATCGTTGAAATTTACACACCTGATACATTCATTAGTATTGGGTGTGCTAATTACACACAGTTATTAAAGACTGTTAGAGATAATCGAATTTATTATAAAAATATGCGATTTTACGCAAACATAGATAATTCAAGTAGTTTTAAAGAATTAAGCTGTGAAGAAGCATTAAACAAGAAGGAGTATTAAATGAAAAGAACAGAATTAGATTTTAAATTAGATAGTTGGTGCTTATTAT
>CAVEUC010000016.1:0-18287 GCA_963619035.1 Lachnospiraceae bacterium GAM79 | reverse complement strand
ATCAAAGCACGAGCAATACCGATTCTTTGACGTTGTCCACCGCTAAATTCGTGTGGATATCTATTAGCATAATCTTCGATTAAACCAACTCTATTTAAAGCTTCAACGACTTTTTTGTGGTTTTCTGCTCTATTGTATGATCCTTGAATTTGAAGACCTTCAGATATGATTGTTTCAACAGTCATACGAGGATCCAAAGAATCGATTGGATCTTGGAAGATCATTTGAATTTCTTTTAAAAGATCTTTATTTGGATGTGTTCTATCGTATTTGATTTGTTTAATTTTATCTTTTTGAATTTTTACGATATTATCAGCATGTTCTTGAGCATCTTTTAATTTAGTTGAATACTCTTCATGAGTAATTTCACCTTGTTTTAAAGACTTTTTAAGATCTTTTTTAATCTTTTTTAATCTGATCTTAGTGTATTTAATTTCTTTTTCATTCCATCTAGAACCAGCACCGATTCTATAGCCTTTATAATAAACTGAACCACTAGTAATATCATATAATTTCATGATAGATCTACCAGTTGTAGTTTTACCACAACCAGATTCACCGACGATACCAAATACTTCTTTTTCATGAACTTGGAAAGATACATCATGAACTGCTTTAAGCTTAAATTTTTTAGGACCAACACCAAAGAAGAAATATTGCTTAAGATGATTTACTGAAAGAATAACATTATTATCAACATATTCTTGCTTAAATTTATTCTTACATTTCTTTGCATTATCAATCTTGCTAACTTCTTCTTTTAATTCGTCATCATCGCTAATAGGATGCTCTTTCAATTCATCATTTTTACTTCCTGTTTCATCAATAGCTTCTTGAGTCTTGATTAAATTATTTTGTAAAATTGGATTGTCTTGAGCATCATGAAATGAGGATTCATCTAATAATTCTGTATCAACGTTAGTTATTTTTTTCTCTTCGTTTTGCATTTTTTCTCTTCCTCCTCATCTAATTTTTTAGCAGCTTCAATTCTTTGTTTAACAATCTTAGGCATTTCAACTTGTGGTGCATCTTTATGTAATAACCAAGTTGCAGCATAATGAGTGTCACTGATTTTAAAATATGGTGGCTCATATTTAAAGTCGATTTCCATAGCGTATTTACTTCTTAAAGCAAACGCATCACCTTTTGGTGGGTACAACATATCTGGAGGTGTTCCAGGAATAGCTTCAAGTTTTTCTTTAGAGTGAATATCAGGGATTGATGATAATAATGCCCATGTATATGGATGTTTTGGTTCAAAGAATATTTCATCAACTGTGCCGTATTCAACGATTTTACCAGCGTACATAACAGCGACTCTATCAGCCATATGAGCAACGACACCTAAATCGTGTGTAATAAAGATACAACTAAGTTTTCTCTCTTCTTTTAACTTATTAATTAAATCGAGAATTTGAGCTTGAATAGTAACGTCTAATGCTGTTGTTGGCTCGTCACAAATAAGAATATCTGGATTTGCGATTAAAGCGATAGCAATGACGATACGTTGTCTCATACCACCACTAAATTCAAATGGGTATTGTTTAAATCTTCTTTCAGGAAGTGGAATACCAACTTCTTTCATGACTTGTAATGCCATTTTTTTAGCATGAGATTTACTAATTCTAGTTTTATTAGAATATTCATCTTTTGTGCTATCAATAGTTTTGATTAATTCGCCTTTTTCTTTGTATAAAGCATTTAATGTTTCGTTAGGTATTTCAATCAACTTTAATTCGTTATCTTTACTAACTTTAGAAACATTTACTTCTTTAAATTTAGTTTGAGCTTTATTAATCTTCTTTTGAATAGCGATATTTTCTTTTAAAATAGAATGAGTTTTTTCAACTTCTTCTTTTGATAATTTACTTTCTTCTTCTAAAATTTTAGCTTCTACTTCTTTAAGTTTTCCATTTAAAGAACCTAGTTTTTGTTCTTTTTCGGTTTCAACGTCAACTTTATATTTTTCAGTTAATTCTTTAGCTTCTTTTTTCTTTCTTTTTAAATCTTCTTTTAAAGCTGGAGAATATTTCTTTAATAAGAATTTATTTTCTTTAATTAACACCTTTAAATCCTTATTCTTTTCTTTTAAAGCTTCAACATAATCATCATCAACTAAATATTGTTTTTCTTGAAACTTACCATAAAGTTCATTTAAATATCTAAGTCTTTCAACTTTTTCTTCAGTGATTCTTTGTTTTAATTCATCTTCTTCTCTAACATTTTCAAGTTCTTCAATAATCATGAAATTGCTCTTAATGTTATTTTTAAAGACTCTTGAAGTAAAAGCAAAGTATTCTTTAATTTTATTTTGGACTGAAATTAAATTTTCTTTAGCTTCTTCAAAAATTTCTAAAGCTACTTCATATTTTTCTTTGTCTTTTTCTTCAGCTGAAGATTTTAAAGATTCAACTGATTCAAATTTTGATTTAGTAGAATAATATTTTTTAACTGCTTTATTGAAATTTTTAACTGAAATTTTGTTTCCAGTAATTTCATCTTCATATTTCTTATTTTCAAAAATAATATTAGATTCAAGATTTCTTAAAGCGCATAATTCTTTTGAAATAATCTCTTCGTAATATTTCTTAACTACGTTTCTATTGATTAAAGTAGCTTCCATAATTTGTTTTCCTACTCTCATTGTAGGATTTAAAGCACTTAAAGGATCTTGGAAAATCATACCGATTTTATGTCCTCTAATTCTATGGAATTCTTCTTCACTAACTCTAACTAAATCTTCACCTTCATAAAGAATTTGTCCATTTTCAATAATAGCGTTAGCGCTACTAATACCAATAATAGCTTTATTTGTAACAGATTTTCCTGATCCAGATTCTCCAACAATACATAAAGTTTCACCTTTATATAAATCGAATGATACACCTCTAACAGCGTGAACTATACCTCTATCAGTCTTAAAAGAGACTACTAAGTCTTTAACTGAAAGTACTTTTTCTTTTTCTTCCATAAACTATTCACCTCCTTTAAGCGATGGGTTAAACGCATCACGTAAACCATTACCAAATAAGTTAAACGATACGAGTAAGAACGCCATAATAATTGTAGGAATAACCAATAAATACATCGTATATCCTTCAAAAATATTTGAGTTTTCACTTAAAATAACACCAAATAATAATTGATTCTTAAGACCTAATCCTAAGTAAGCAATACTAGCTTCACTATAAATAACTGAAGGAATCATAAGAATGGAAGAAGTGATAATTGTACCCATTGAGTTAGGTAAAATATGTTTAAAAATCAATCTAGGAGATTTAGCACCTAATGTTCTACTAGCTAAAACATATTCTCTACCTTTATATCTATAGAATTGTGTTCTAGTTCTTCCAGCAACACCCATCCATCCAGTCATAAACATTGAGATAATAAAAGCTAACATATCATTATGTAAATGTAAAATACATAAAGTAATAATAGCAATCGAAGGAAGACCTGAAACGATATCACAAATTCTTTCCATAGTAATATCAGTCCATCCACCAAAATATCCTGAAATTGAACCCCAAATAATACCGATGACAATATTAATTAAAGCACAACCAAATGCGATTAATAAACTCAATCTTAATGATGTAGCAAGTGTTTTTAAATAGTCTCTACCATAATTATCTGTACCAAATAAATATATAGGTCTAGAAGAATATCCCAAATATTTATATTGGCTAATTACACAAGTTAAATAGAATCCTGTGTAATTCTTATCTGTTTTACTGTATGTTGCAGTTCCAGTTTGAGAAATGATTGAAACGATTGGATTACTTTTAGAATTTAATGATTCATATCTAGAAGCAAGTACTTCTGGATCATCAGTAGCTCCATCACTTGGATCATAATTAAAATAACCTAATGTAATAAATTGATTAACTTTATATGAATTTAATGTAATGACTTTATCGCCATAAACATCTTCATACATATCATATAAGAAATTACATCTAGCAAATTTAACATTCAATGCAGTTCTATTGCTTGTTTTACCTGTCCAATAAGCTGGATTGTTAATTTTATCAATAGAACCTTCTTTTGATATTTTTTGTTCTTGAATTAAATTGTTATTAGCATCGATGATACTTCTAGAAGATACGTAATCTGTATTAGGATCATCTTCACTATTAATATCTAAACTTTCAATTAAAATTGAGGATTTATTAGTATCATCGCTTTCATCTAACATATCAATATTAATACGAGCACTTGATAAACTTGTAACACCATAAGTATCTTTCATAATTGAAGAAACATCTAATTCTAAAGTTCCTTCTTCATCTTTATCAAATAAAGTAGATACGTAGCCTTTATTTAAATCACTACCTTCATCAAATGAGGATGTAACTTCACTTAAACCAGTTAAAGGATAGTAAGTTTTAACTCCACCGCTCATTGTTATTAAAGAAATTCTATATTTAGCTTCTTTATAACCTTCATTATAATTTTTAACAAATCTATATGTAATATCATATGAATAAGAGAAATCATAATTATAAGTGTAAGAATAATAATCGATTACATTACTTGTTGCGATATCTTTTTTAGTTAAATTGATATATCCACCAAGTCCGTAATTTGCAGCGAGATCACTATAATATTCTTCAACTGTTAAATGAGATACGGTTCTCATTTCATATTCAACAGGAGTTTGAGCTTCCATATCATATGTAATACCTTCTTTTTT
This sequence comes from Lachnospiraceae bacterium GAM79, assembly GCA_963619035.1. Taxonomy (GTDB): domain Bacteria; phylum Bacillota_I; class Bacilli_A; order RFN20; family CAG-826; genus Onthovivens. The sequence goes on along the minus strand of CAVEUC010000016.1, from coordinate 13,591 downwards.
AACAGTACCATCCCAAAAACCATTAGCATTTGAGAAAAGTTTAGGAGGTAAAGCTTTCTCACTTTTAATTCCATCTGGATTCAATAAGTGAGTGGTACTAACATCGTAACATCCAACATCAGGAATACAAATTGGAAGGAATATAGCACATAAAATGATAAAGCCAAGGATAACTCCACCAGTAACTGAAGATTTATTAGTTACAAATCTTTTCATAGCATCTTTAAAGAAAGTAACTGGTTTACCTTTTAATTTAACATCTTTAATTCTTTTGTTATTTTGAACGAAATTAAAATCATCTTTACCAATTTCAATTTCTTGAGGGTTAGATAAACTATCTAAATATTGAAATTTATTTTTATCATTTTCCATAATTATTTAGCCCCCATTCTAATACGTGGATCAATAAAACCATATGAAATGTCCACTAAAACGCTACTTGCTAATCCAATAATAGTATAGAAAGCTGTATTAGCAAGAAGTAATGTATAATCCCTTGCAGTATATGCGTTCATATAAATATTACCAACACCTCTAATATTGTATAAGTTTTCAAGAATCATACTTCCACCTAATATACCAATAAATTCAGCAATAACCATAGGAACAACAGGAACCATTGAATTTCTTAAAGCATGATGGATAATCGATTGTCTTCTAGTTAAACCTTTTGTACGAGCTAAAGTTAAATAATCACTACTCATAACTTCACATAATTCAGCTCTAACAAATCTTGCAAATGAAGCGATTGTACCAATTGATAAAGCTAATACTGGAATAACTAAAGACTTAATTTTATCAGCTATAGAACTTGTTTCATCAGCAAATCTAGTAGGTAACCAATGAAGATTGTAACTAAAGAATAAAATTAAATATAAGATAGTAATAAATGAAGGTAAAGCTATAATAATCATAATCAATGTGTTAATGACATGATCTATAGGTTTATCTTTATTTAATGCTGCAACAATTCCAATAATAATACCTAAAGGTAAGGCTATTATTATTGAAATTATATTAATTTCGATAGTAACTGGTAATTTAGAAATAATAATGCCCATAGCAGATTGATTTGGGTAAAGTGTGGAAGATGTACCCCAATCCCACTTAGTTATAACATTACCAATCCAACTAAAATATTGTTCCATAACAGGTTTTGAATAGTAATAATAGAAAGTACCAGTTTTACCAATTTCATAACCAGTTCCACCTAATAATGTACCAAGCTCAGGATGAGGCTCAGTAAATCTTACAACATAGCCTAAATTGTATTGATTACCTAAATACGTTGCAACAGCTGTTTTTCCAGCCGCTAACGGAAGATCTAAAGGTAATGTTTTATACAAAATAAAGGTTAAGCTAAGAACAATAAATGCTGTAAAAAGCGCTAAAATAAGTCTTTTTATAACATATTTAACCATATTTTTATCCCCCTTTTTATACGCATAAAACCATTTAGCTGCCTAAATGGTTTTATGTTATTAATTTATTTTTTTATTAAGCAATAGGTCTTAATGAACTATAGTCAATTCTTCCGTTTTCGTCAAGTGAAACAGTTTCAGTATTTCCATAGTATAATGCATCTAATGAATAATATTTACCATTATATGTAATATATGAAGATGGAATATTTGTAACAAGAGCATGGTGAATTGTTAATGAATATGCTCTGTTATATGATTCCCAAAGACCTGTTTCTTGGAAGACTTCGTATTCACCACCGCTAATTGAAGCTTGAGCAATATCGTATTGACCTAATGCAACTTTAACGTATGCATTAACATAATCACTTTGACCACTTCCTTCATAAGTTTGTTCAAATTTTAATTTGATTAATGGTGATGATCCATCGCACCAACTTGAATTAGATAAAACAGCTGTTGTGAATGTATCTTCTATTGCACTAAAGATAGCAGTACCTTGGAAATCAACCCAACTTGCAGATTGCCAGTTAACATTAATTGTAATTTCTGTAGGTTTACTTGCTGTTCCTAATAAATAATGTCCTGCTTCAAGTTCTTCAGTGATAGCTTCTTTGAAATATTGAATACCTTTTTCATTACTAGAAAGAGAAATACCATCTTCTCCATAAACCTTTTTAACAGCGTTTTTATGAGCATCTGTTTCGTTATATCTTGAACTTGATTTTGGAGTCATTTTGTTAATATCACCATAGTAATCGCTAAATCCAACTCTACCTAAGGTTTCAGCAAATGCATTTCTATTATAACCACAGTTTAATCCTTTTTGGAAATTATGATTACCCATAATAGGTTTGACTGTCCAATCATTATCGAAGTACATACTTCTATAATTTGAATTTCCAGCACTTCCTAATTCAAAATCATTAAAGAATTGACCAGCAATTGCATGTGCTTGGAATTTAGTACCTGTTCCAAATAAGTAATCGTAATCAACCTTATTTAAACAGTTAAATGAAACACCATTCTTAGAACCAGTATTTTCAATATGAATTGTAAGTGGATCATTCTTTAAATCTGCGATTTTTGAAGATGGAATTGTTGCTTGTTCTGTATATCCTTCTTGAAATTGTCTAAATGCTAATGTTAAATCAGTATCGTTTTGTAATGCAGTATTTTTAGTATAGACGTAACCTTCCAATTTATATACATCACGTCCAGCACCATCTTTTTTAACATACCATTGATCGTTTTTCTTAACTACAATTTTATCTTCATTAACTTTTTCAAGAACATAAGGTCCAGTTGATAATACGTTATCTTCTGGGTTTGAACCATCTTTTTCATCAACAGTTCCGTATTTTGTAACACCTGCAGCTAAGTTACCACCACCTAAAGTATCTTGAACGAAGGTTAATGGCATAACACCTTGATTATTTAATCTATAAGCAGCAAAGTCAGATGTACATGGAGTTTCAAGTTCAAAAATTAATGAATTATCAGCTCTATTTAATTTAATTCCAGGGAAATTTTCTAAGAAGTAATCAACAGTAACACTTTCGACTTCAGCTGTTTTTTGGAAGTATTCACTATCACCAACAAATGTACCTAACATTTGAGTATTATTAGTAGCTCCTGCTGATTGAGTATAATAAATGATATATGGTGTTAAATAATCTTCTAAAGCAACTTCTCTTCCATCAAATGCACTACCATTTTTTGTTCCTAAGTTACGATATTTAACTGTTGAACCAACATTTACTTTGACTTTCCATTTACTATGTAAACCATTAGCAGCTGTTCCTGTTAATTCGTTTCCGTCATCATCAAGAGGAATTGGCTCAGCTGTAGTTGCCATACTTGCAACATATTCTGATTCATCTTCTTCACTTAACATTGTTGCAAAGTAAGGAGCATTAAATAATTCCCAATAATCACTTACACCAGTACCACTGCTCTTAAATTTATTAACAGTAGTTGTTTGGTTAGAATTTTCTGAATGGTAATAACGTTTCCAACTTGAATTGCTTTCTGTTGGGTTATCAGCATTTAAATAACCATATGTTTCAATTCCAAATCCATAACCTGGAACATAAGATGAAGAAGTAAATTTACCATCTTCAGATCTTGAGTTTGTAACTCTACTATTAATTTGAACATATCCACCATAAGCCCAGAAGTTCATACCAGTTAAACCAGTTTCTAAACCTAAAGCTTCAGCTCCACTAAATGTTGAAAGAAGTTCTTCATTTGTTAAGCCCATTAAATCTTGTGAACCTGTTGCAATACTTCCTGTTGGAACAACAGATACTTGGAATGCAGCTCTAATCTTCGTTTCTTCGTTATTTGGATCAGTTGCAATACAATAAACTGTATAATCTTTTTTACTACTAACAGTTGGAACAGTAACAGTTCCATCATTAGCAATACTTAAATCTGAGACAACATTACCTTTTTCATCTTGAACTTCCCACGAAATAATAGCACCAGCTGGAGCTTCATAAGCATAAGCTTTAACTCCTGTTTTTCCGCTTTCTACAAGTGTCATTTTAGAAGTTGTTAACAAATCTTCACCTGAGCTTGTTGTTAAAGTAAAATATCCTTCAAAATAAGGTGAATTAAATGTTGCTGTACCACCATATTTTGTCTCTACTGGAGTTGGAGGAACAGGAACATCACCTTTTTCACCACCGCATCCAGTTAATCCACCAACTGCTACAAGACCACATGCTGCTAACATTGAAAGAACACTAACTTTTTTCTTATTAAACATAAAATATATCCCCCTAAATTTTTAATAAATTCACTTATTAGCTAACCATTGTCGACGAATTGGTTTTCTAAAAGTAGGAATATAATATATGCTAAAAAAATTTTGTAATTAAAAAATATGTAAATCTTAATACTATTTTAATATCGTTTGTGCTAATCAATTATTGTAGAAGTAGGATAAGCATAAAAAAGTATGATTGCAGCAACTAAAAACACAATAGATACACCAAAATATATTAAGAATGAGAATCTATTTAATCTTCTTATTTCTTTTCTTTTATTTCTATAATCTATAGCATCAACATATTTTTTTTCATCTTTATGAATAATAACACTAAACATATTTGAAAAGGAATATCCTATTAAATCAAAAGCACCTTCATAAGTGAGCAAGCTAAAACAACCTATTCCAAAAATAATAAAAAAAGTAACAAAGCAAGAATTAATCCATTGGTTACGCCCTTCATCTTTATATGTAACAAAAGCAAAAAATAAAAGTAAAGCAACACCAAGAATACAAGTTAAAACTAACTTAGTAATCCAAGATGTAAATATCTTTTTAATAATATATTTTGCATTTTCACTCATAAAAAAATTATAAAATAAAATGGATTATTAGCAAGAAAATAATTATCTAGTAATCAAAGTTATTATATCATTAACTAATTCGTTTTCATCTAATTCAATATTATTATCACATAAATAATATAATAGATTAGTAACTCCTCCTGCTAAAAAAGGACATAATAAATCTAAATTAACATTAATATTAATATCAATTATCGATACTTTTCTATTTTTAAAACCATAATAAATAAAACTTTGTACAAAAGAATTAATATTCCAATATAAGGATTTTGTTTTATCGTTTGTGATCATCTTTTTAGTTTGAATTGGAGATTCATAGAAAAAATGAACCATAACTTTAATTATTTCTTTTAAATTTTCTTCTCTTGGTTTTTTATCTTCTTCAAATGGTTCTATATTTTTTAACAATTCATCAGCATATCTTTGAAATAAAAAATTTAATAAATCATTTTTATCTAAAAAGTTATTATAAAAAGTATTTTTACTAACCATAGCTCTAGCAACTATTTCACTAATTAATATATCGTCATAATTCTTTTCTCTTAATAAACTTTCTAAAGCATTAGCTAAATCTCTTTTACTTCTATAAACTCTCATATCTACTTTTCCATTGTACTGTTGCATTCTTTTTTCTCCTTTTATATTTTTTTGACCAATTTAAGCATTAAAGTATAATTTACTGAACTTTAATCTTGATTTTGAACTCACAAGTATTATTATACTCTTCGTGAATAATTATACAAGAGTTCAATTACTAGAAAGGAGGGCAATATATGGACGACGTTATAGAAATTAAGAATCTCACAAAAGATTTTGGTTCTGGTAGAGGAATATTCGATGTTAATTTTTCAGTACATAAAGGAGAATGTTTTGGTTATTTAGGACCTAATGGTGCTGGTAAATCAACTACTATAAGAACATTAATGGGTTTTAGTAAACAAGATGAAGGACAAGCTTTAATCAACGGGAGAAGCACTTTCTACGATAGAAATGAAGTTATGGAAGGCGTTTCATATATTCCTGGAGAAATTTCTTTGCCACCACTATTAACTGGTAAACAAGTTTTAGATATTCAAAAAGAATTGAAAGGATTGAAAGACACTAAATATTTAAATGAATTAATAGAAATGTTTGGATTAGATACTAATTTATTATGTAAAGATATGTCTTTAGGTATGAAAAGAAAATTAGTAATCATCTCAGCATTTATGAATGATCCTGATGTAATTATTATGGATGAACCTTCTTCTGGACTTGATCCAGAGATGCAAGATGTTTTTATTGAATTAATTAAAAATGAAAAGAAAAGAGGTAAAACAATACTTCTATCTTCACATATTTTTAGTGAAATCGATTCATGTTGTGATCGAATTGCTGTAATTAAAGATGGTGTTATCGTATCTATATTTAATTCAAGTGATTTAAAACATAAAACATTAAAAACTTACGAAATTATATTTAACAAGAAAGAGGAATATTTAGAATTTACTAAAGCTAAAAATAAACCTTACAAAATATTAGAAAAGAATTTAGTAAGTAAAAGAGTGTTATTTACTATTGAAGATAAAAAAGTTAATAGCATGATTACAAAATTAAGTGAGATGGATTTAAAAGATTTTAAAGAAAGAAAGGAAACTTTAGAAGATTACTTCATGTCATTTTATAAAGAAGATAGAACTTATTCTTCTATGTAGGTATATGTATGGAAAAGAATGATAAAAAAATAGTTATCTCTTTAAATAACGTAACTAAAGATTATGGTCAATCAAGAGGTAACTTCGATTTAAATTTAAATATATATGAAGGCGAAACTTTAGGCTTAGTTGGAGAAAATGGAGCTGGTAAAACAACATTATTAAGACAAATTATGGGTTTTATTAAATCCGATAAAGGAAATATTAGAATCTATAATTACGATGCATATAAAGATTCTGCTGAAACTAAAAATTTTATTGGTTACGTTCCTGGAGAAATCAATTTCCCAGATTTAAAAAGCGGTACAGAATTTTTAAGACAATTTGCTAATCAAAATAATATTAAAGAAAAAGATTTTGATAATGCAAATAATTATATTAAAAGACTTCAATTAGATATTACTGCATATCCTAGAAGAATGTCTAAAGGTATGAAACAAAAGACTGCATTAGTTACATCTTTAATGAAAAACGCTCCGATTATCTTATTAGATGAACCTACGACTGGTCTTGATCCTTTAATGAGAGATGAAGTTTTAAAGATTATCGAAGAAGAAAAAGCTAAAAATAAGACGATTGTTATGTCTAGTAACACTATTGAAGAATTAGAGAAAGTAGCTGATAAAGTTGCTTTAATTTCAAAAGGTAGAATCGTTGAAGTTGTCGATGTTAATAAAATTAAAAACCGACCATTAAGAGACTATAAGATCGAATTCAACAAAAAAGAGGAATTTGAAGAATTTAAGAAAAAATATAAAAAAGACGCAATAAGAATTAAAAATAACGACCATCAATTAGTAATTAGAATAAATAAAAAAGATGTTAATAAGTTATTTACTAATTTAAAAGGTAAAGATATTAAATTTATCACTCAATTACCTTATACATTACAAACATATTTTGATGAATCTAGAAAAATTGTAAAGGAGGAAAAATAATATGGAAAAAGTTATTAATACAACTCAAATAAATGAAGAAGACTACGCTTCAGCACCTAAAAAAATAAATAAAAAGAAAAGATCAAAAATATTCTCTAAAGCTATTTTTAAAGAATCTATAAAAAGCAATAAAAAAGGATTAATCATCACTTCAATCGCAAATGGTGTGTTAATTACATGTGTTATTGGTATTTTATCTACATTAAATATCAACTCCACAAGCGACGCGTTAAAAAATTTATTTGACAACGCAGATCTAGAATCAACTTTAAAGGGAGGGACAGTTGGATATTATCAAGCTTATTCAAGCGCAGCTAGTGGATATGAAACATTATCTAGTAGTTTATCTACTGTTCAATCATCTTTAAATACAGCATTATCTACACCTACTAATTCTCAAGTTGAATCTTTATTTAATGGAATTAAAACAATATATAATGCATCTTATAATATTGCTTCAGGAGATGATGCTACAAAGCATTCTACTGCAAAAGCTACAACAATGATTGTTTCAGAAACTACAATTAATAACTCTAGTTTAGATGAACAAACTAAAGCAGTTGCTAAAATATTAGTTTCAGATTATTTAGATGAATACCATTCTAATAAATCAGAATCTCATAAAAATATTTTAATAAAAACATTACCATCTGCAGTTTCTTCATACATTAAAACAACTTACTCAATTGATGATACTACTACTGATTCAATCAAAGAATTATTATCGAATGCTTTTAGTGAAGTTTATACAGATAATAAAGCTACAAATTCAGTTAGTATTTCATATAGTTTTCAATTAGCAGACCTAGTTGCAGCTAAATTAATGGATAAAGAAACAGCCGATACAATCTTTACATTTTTAAGTGAAGAATATAAAGAAAATCAAACTAAATATGAAACAGATACTCAATATGTAAATTCTTTATATTCTACTGCTATTATTGAAGCTGCAGGAAAAGAAGTCGAAAATCAAGCATATTATGCTTATCTACCTACATTTGAAGTAAAATATTTAACATCTGATTTAGGTTGGCCTATTACATATATTTCAACTGGAAAATACGATTCAAACGGAAATGAAATTAAAGAGGAAGTTGAACTTAAAAAATATAATCCTTCTAAATTTATCGTTAGATCTGGAGAATTAGGAATAAATGCTAATACAGCCCACAAAATGAGAAAAGAGGCTTTAACAGGTACTCCATATACAGAAGAGGAAATTAAAAAAGCTAAAGAAGATGCTAAAGAATCATCAAATATATTAATCAATGATTTAAAATCATTCATGAAAGAATATGTTACAAGAGATAGTAATAATGAAAATATATATTATAAAAATAACACTATACAAAATGAAGAAATCGAAAATTTAGTTATTGATAAAATAGTTGAAACTGCATCAAATCAATTAATTGAAACATATAATGACAAATATAATGAATCTATTACTTCTCTTGATCAAATCACTGCAGAAAAAAACGGAATGAGTGGAAAAACTATATTAAATACCATATATTCTTATACCGCAAGTTCAATTGCAAGTTATAAACAAACATATAAAAATAAAGTAAAAGAAGGATATTCAACTAGTGATGCAACATTAATTGCTAGTGTCTCTTCTTCTACAGGAATCATGGATCAATTACCTACCAAAGTTAATAATTCATTAACTGAAATGGGAGATATGAATACATACGGAATTATAGTTGGTATGGTTGGATTTGCAATTGCTGCTTTATTAGTACCAATGGCTTATACAATATTATTATCAAATAATTTAGTCGCTCAAAAAGTTGAAAATGGTTCATTAGCTTTCACATTCTCTACTCCAATTAAAAGAACAACATTCATATTTACTGAAGCAATTTACTTAGTTTTCTCTGAAACTGTTATAGCAGTAACATTACTATTATTTGCATTAGTTTCTAGACAAATTGGTATATGGTGTGGAGGTACTGATTTAATAACATCACTCCCTGTAATTCACGTATTAAAATACACATTAGGAAACTATTTAGTTACATTAGCAATATCAAGTATCTGTTTCTTAACTAGCTGCTATTTCAATAAAACTTCATATGCTATTGGAGTTGGAGGTGGTATATCAATCTTCTTCTTCATTTGTGCTATATTAGGTTTATTCGGAACAAATGCAATTCCAGGAACTGTTAGAATTAGTGCGATGAATGCATTCAATTATATGACTATTACTTCGTTCTTCGATGCTTATAGCGTTATGACAGGATCTAACGAATACTGGTATAAACTTATTGGATTAGTCGTAATTGCGTTAGTTATGTACACTTCTTCTATTGAGATATTTAAGAAAAAAGATTTACCATTATAAAATAAATAGATTGCCGATTGGCAATCTATTTTGTTATATTCTTTTTGTTTTTAATTTTAAATATTGTAATAATTCTTTATCTTCAATTAAAGGAGATAGCTTTTCATATACTAATTGATGATAATCATTAATCCATTCTCTTTCTAAATCGCTAATTAAAGATATATCTAAACATCTAGTTTCAATTGGAACATAAGTTATTGTTTCAAATTTAAAAAATTCCCCATCACTAGTTTCAAAAGCTTTTACACACAATAAATTATTTTCAATTCTAATACCATATTTATTTTCTTTATAAACACCAGGTTCAATTGTTGTAACCATTCCTGGAACAATTGGATCTTGATCATCTCTATCTTTCATTGCACGATATCTTAATCCGTTTGGACCTTCATGAACATTCAAAATATAACCAACACCATGTCCTGTTCCGCATTTATAGTCCATTCCTTCATTCCGCATATGTTGTCTAGCTAAAATGTCTATTGTATGTCCATCGCTTCCTTTTAAAAATATAGCTTTACTTACATTTATAACTGCTTTTAAAGTTAATGTATAGTCATGAATATATTCTTGAGTTGGAGTACCAATTAAAAAAGTTCTAGTAGTGTCTGTTGTTCCTCCAAAATATTGACCTCCACTATCAACCAATAATTCAATATCGTTTTTACTAACAACACTATTAACCTCTTTTGTAGGTTCATAATGCATTTGAGCAGCATTTTTGCCTACTGCAGCAATAGTATCAAAAGATAACTCAAAGCATTCTTTATTTTCTAATCTATATTCTTTTAATTTTTCACTATAATCATATTCATTTAAATTAGAAGATAAATTTTCATCTAAATATTTGTTAAATTTTAATAATGCTACACCATCAATCGCTTGAATTCTTTTAATATTTTCATATTCAATTTTATCTTTAATTGCTTTCATTAAATAAGATGGATTTCTACCTATAATTTTATTTCTTAGAATATTAAATAATTTAGCATTTACTTTATTTTTATCTACTAATGTTAAAATATCACTATTATTATTTAAAAATTCTACAATTTCATCGTAATCATGAATTACAACACCTTCAATTTTAAAATCTAATTTAGCTTTATTAACAAACAAATGATTTCCTATATTTTCAGATAAATATAAATATGAATAAAATACTGGATTACAAGGAATATCATCGCTTCTTAAATTTAAAATCCAAGCAATATCATCTAAAGAAGTAATTAAGTTAGCCTTAGCTCCTTTTTCTTTTACTTCTTTTAATATTTTGTTTATTTTTTCTTTATAAGATAACGAATTCAAATTTTCACGTAATTTAAATATCTTACCATTAGATAAAGAAGGAAGATGCTCAATTAAATAACTATATGATTTATCAACTATTTTTATATTATTTAAATTGAAAGTCTCATACATTGTTTCACTCATTAACAAAGTATCTGTAAATAATGTATTAATATTTTTTGATTTAATTAATTCAATTAAAGTTGGTGCTCCTTTATCCCCATCTCTAACTAATGTTACTCCACTATTTTCTAATTCATTTTTAGCTTGTATCCAATATCTTCCATCTGTAAAAAGATATGCTTCATTTTGAAGTATTAATAATTGACCAGCTGAGCCACTAAATGGACAAAAATATTTTCTTAATTCTAAAAAATGATCTGCACAATATTCACTACCATGAGGATCGCTTGTTAAAATTAAAAACGCCTCAACGTTATCTTTTTTTAATTCATTTTGTAATTTAATTAAATTCTCTTTTTTAAACATATTTTTATACCTCAAAAAATATTTTACTCTTATAAAAATATTTTAAAATGAAAGTGATTATTTATTTTTAATCTGTAATTACTAAATCTAATATAACATCAAAATCATCAGTCTCTAAAAATTCGTCTACTTTTAATTCCTGATATGTTAAACCTACTTTAAAAATATCTTCATTTCCATAAAGATAACGATCATAATACCCTTTTCCATAACCTACTCTATAATATCTATCATCAAAGCAAATTAAAGGTACAATCATCAATTCTATATCTTCTTTTACTATTAAATCTTCTTCTTTTCCAGATGGTTCATAAATATCATGATATTTTCCAATAGTATTAACATCATCAATACTATTAACTTTATAAAATAACATAATTTCATCATCAATTACTTTTGGATAGCAAACAGTCTTCCCATTTTCTAAGCAATATTTAACAAGCTTATCAGTATTAAATTCACCTTTTATTGATTTATAAACTGCAATTACTTTAGCTTTTTTAAATTTTTTATTTTCAATAATTTTATTAAAAATAACTTCATCTTTTTCTTCACGATTTACAATATTTTTTCTAATCTTTAAAAATTTCTCTCTAGCTTCAATTTTATTCATGTGAATTAGTATAATAAATATATGTTTTAAATAAAATAATTTTTTGAAAAAAACATATTATTTTTATATAATTTATATCTATGAACGAAATTGAAAAATTCTTTGATACACTTGCTTCTGGATGGGATAAAAGATCCTTAACAAACCTAGAAAATATTAAAAAAACACTATTAAAAACCCCTTTAAATGAAGGTATGAAAGCTTTAGATGTCGCTTGTGGAACTGGTGTTATAACTAAGACTATAAACGAAGTAACGAAAACTGATGTTGATGCTATTGATTTATCTTCAAATATGATTGAAGTTGCTAAAGCAAAATATAAAGATGACTCTCAATTACATTTTTATAAAAAAGATTTTTTAGAGTTAAATGAAAAACAATATGATTTCATCATTATTTTTAATGCATATCCTCATTTTTTAAATTTAGAAGAATTCAAAAAAGCATTATTAAGAAATCTTAAAGATGATGGCTACTTTTTAATTTTTAGCGATTTATCTTTAGATAGTTTAAAAGTACACCATAAAAATTGTATGCACGTATCTAGAAATATTGAAGATATTGATATTGAAGCTTCTTTTTATTTAGATTCCTTTAATATATTAAAAAAGGAATCCAACAAAGAAGGATTCCTTTTATTAGGTCAAAAGAAATAAATTATTTCTTTAAAATTTCTTCAACTTCTTTAGGATCTATATATTGAAATGTTGCAGTATCTATATATTTAGATACTGTTTTTAATTGTTCAACATTTTCAATAGTCCAAACATTAACAATATGATTTTTGTAATATTTTTGAACTCTTTTCTCTTCAATCATACGATAATCTAAATCTAAAGATTCGAATAAATGTCTAAAACAATATGTCCATTCTTTATCTTTCCAAACTAATAATTGTCTAACAATACCAGTTTTTTTCATTGGTACTAAACCCCTAGGATCAAAAGAAATTAACATATAATTCTTTTTATCTTTAACATTTTCCAATTCTTTAATAAGTCTTTTAGATAATTCTTTATAGTTCTTTCTATAAACTTTTAATTCGATAACCATAGGAACTTTTTCATCATTTAATTCCATTACTTCTTTTAAAGTAGGAATTTCACTTCCATCTAAAAGTTTATAATTATCCTTTATTTCTTTAACAGTTAAATCTTCAATTATTCCTTCTTTACCTGTCGTTCTTTTCAATTCTGAATCATGGCATACAATTAAATCATTATCTTTAGTTAAATGTACATCAAGTTCAAAACTAACATTGTTTTCAATAGCATTTTTAAAGGCTAACATACCATTTTCAGTATATTTTTCGTTATGTAAACCTCTATGTGCTATTCCCTTTAAAAATAAAGGATTAATTCTTTTTATAACATCAGTTTTTTTCATTATTAATCTTCTCCATCTAAAGCTTCTAAACCTTTTTTAAATTTAGTTTT
>CAVEUC010000015.1:0-4804 GCA_963619035.1 Lachnospiraceae bacterium GAM79 | reverse complement strand
CTTATAATATTATTGAAATTTTAAAAGTATTTTTGTTGAACATTTTTTATGTTTTAGCATAATTTAATAGTGTTTCTCATCTAGTATTTGATTTTATATATATGATTATTTATAATATTTTCATTAAGGTAATAAAAAGATATGTCGCCGTGTTTTCTAAATATATTAACTAGTGATTCGAGTTCTACAATTCCCTTGTGGGCTAATATATTAATATTAATAATTTTAATCTTTGTTTGTGGTATTTTTGCAGGTAGTGAAAATATTTTTTCAAATTGTAATAAATACCATTTTAAAGCTGAAGCTGAAAATGGGAAAAAAGTAGCAAAAGTAGTTACTTTTTTAATAAATCATTTTGATGAAACTTTAATAGCTGTTTTAATAGTTAATAATGGAATTCAATATGTTATGTCTCTTCTTATGAGTAATATAATTCTTTCTATTGCAGGAAGTTCAATTACAGAAGGAGTGCAACATGTTTTATCTAGTGTTATTTTAGCTTTCTTTATTTATGTATTTACCGATTCTTTCTTTAAGATTTTAGGAAAACATTTACCTAATAAATTAGCTACTTTATTTGCATATATTGTAGGTTTTTTCTATATTATTCTATTCCCTTTAATTATGGTATTTAAAGGTGTTTTAGTATTAGTTCATAAAATATTTAAGATCAAAGATAAGAATTTTTTAACTAGAGAAGATTTTATTTTAGAAGCTGATAAAGCTGTTGTAGATGCTAGTGAAAGTGAAGATGAAGAAGAAAAAGAAGAACTATTAGAAGAAGATGAATTAAAAATATTAAATAGAGCATTTGTTTTTGATACTATCAATGTCGATGATGTTTTAAAGAAAAAAGATGAGGTATTTAGCGTTGATATTACTGATTTAACTGCAGATAAATTAAATAAAATTATATTGAGTCACAACTATAGTAGAATACCAATTTATGAAGATAATAAAGATAATATTATCGGAATCATTACTGTAAGAACTTATTTTAAAGAATATATGGAAGATAACCATTTAAATATTAGAAGTTGTTTAACTAAACCGCTTTATTTTAAAGTTGGAACAAAACTAGATGATATTTTTGAAGAATTTAATCAATCAAAAATTCATATTGGTATCGTTTTAAATAATGAAGATAAAGTTGTAGGTATCGTTACAATGGATGATATATTAGAAGAACTTGTTGGAGATATAAATGAATTAAAAATCAATAAGCTAAAGGAGAATAAACATGGACGAAAATCAAATTAGTTTAATTGTTTATTCGATTTTGTATGTCGTTTTAATAGTATTATCTTTTATGTTCTCTCTTTTAGATATGGCTTATACATGCGTCAATATAAACCATTTAGAAGAAGAATATAAAAATAAACCTAAAAAGACTTTAGCATTATCTATCAAATTTGCTAAAAATTACGATCAAACTTTATCTACAGTTTTACTTTGTAACGATTTAGTTAATATCGCTTTAGAAATTATTTCAATACCTTTTTCTTATACTTTATTAAAGGTTTGTAATGTTGAATCAACTAGTAGTTTATACCCGATTATAACAACTATAATTTCAATATTAACACTTGTTTTACTGATTCTTTTTGGTGAAATTTTACCTAAATCTTTAGGAAAAGTTAATAATTATAAATACGTTAAAAATTCTTCAATATTTATTTTAATTTTTTACTATTTATTCTATCCATTTACTTTTATAACCAAACATTTTGTATCTTTGATATCTTATCCTATTACACATAATGTCAAAGATATTGATATAGATTCTGAAGAATTACACGAAATGGTCGATGAAATCGAAGATAAAGGTATCGTCGATGAAGAAAAAGCTGAGATGCTTAGAGGAACGATAGATTATGCTAATACTGAAGCTTATGAAATTATGACTCCTCGTGTTGATATGTATGCTATCGATGTAAATGAAGATATAGAAGAAGTTTTAAAAGATGAAAATACATATTTACATTCTAGAATTCCAGTTTACGATGATAGTATCGATAATGTTATTGGTTTTGTATTAGCTAAAACATTAATTAGAATTAAAATCGAAGGTAGTAAAAAAAGCATTAAAGATGTTATTTTACCTATTAAAAAATATCCTAGATCCACAGAAATTAATGATATTTTCAAACAATTTAAGGAAGATAAAATGTATATCGCCTTAATTTTAGATGAATATGGTGGAACAGAAGGTATCGTCACATTAGAAGATATTTTAGAAGAGATCGTTGGAGAAATCTGGGATGAAACCGATGATAGTGAAGCTCCTTATAAAGAAAGAAAAGATGGAACTTACATTGTTGATGGAGGAATGAACCTCGATGATTTCTTTGATTTATTTGAATTAGATAAAGAAGATTTAGAAGAGACAGAATATGTTACAATCGGTGGATTTTGTGTTGAATTATTAGATGATAAATTTGCAAAAGTCAACGATGTAATAAAATATCAAAATTTAGAAATTAAAGTAATTGCAGTAGATGAAAATAATACAATTGAAAAATTATTTATAAAAGTTAATAAAGAAGAAGATTAATTTATTTCTTTAAATATTCAGTGTAAATATCGTGTATTTTAGTTGTTAAATCAATTACAGAATCTGTATTTGAATCAATTAAAAAATCTACGTAATCTTTAACAGATTCGTAACTTAAAGATGTTCTATCTAACTCTAATCTCTTTTTTATATCTTCAGGTTTATCTTTACGATAAATCATTCTTTCTTCTCTAGTTTTTTCATCACAATTTAAAAAGAATGAAACAATGTGTTTGTTATTTAATTCTTTAAATTTTTTAAGTCCATTAGCTTCGATAATAAGTACTGTTTTATCGCTTATCTTATTTTTTTCAGTACCGTAAAAATTACCATTATATTCGACATATTCGATAAATTCATTATTATTAATCTTATTTAAAAATTCTTCTTTAGATATAAAGTTATAATCAATTCCATCTATTTCACCAATTCGAATGTTTCTAGTTGTAGTAGTAACAAACTTCTTAAATCCGTATTTATAACATAAAGATTTACAAATTTCACTTTTCCCGCTTGCGCTAGCACCACATAAAATAATCATGATAATAGAATAGCATAAATATACATTAAATATAATGATTTTTATTAATCAAATTCATTTAATATTAAAATAATTTGATTTATAATAAATAACGTTTTGAGGTTATTAAATTATGGAAGAAATTACTAAGAGTAAATATAAATTTTGGTTAGACAGTTTAAAAGAAGTAAATAGTGATGATTATAATAAATTATTAGCTATTAAAGATGAAGAATTAATTAACGATATGTTCTTTAAAGATTTAGAATTCGGTACTGGTGGTCTTAGAGGTGTAATGGGCTTAGGAAGCAACAGAATGAACGAATATACTGTTAAAAAGGCTAGTTTAGGTATTGCCAATTACATTAATAAAAATTTTAAAGAACCTTCTATTGCAATCGGTTACGATTCAAGAAACAATTCAAGATTATTTGCTGAATATGCTTCTAGTGTCTACGCTTCAAAAGGCATTAAGGTTAAACTTTACAAAACATTAGAACCTACTCCTTTATTATCTTATGCAGTTAGAAAATTACATACAAGTTGTGGTGTAATTATTACAGCAAGCCATAATCCTAGTAAATATAATGGTTATAAAGTATATAACGAAGAAGGTTGCCAAATTAATTTAAAAGTCGCTTCTTTAATGATTGAAGAAATTAATTTTATAGATGTATTTAAAGAAATTAAAACTTTAAAGAATTTTGAAGAACTATTTAATTTAGGTATGATTTCTTATATCGATGATAAAGTAGTAGAAGATTTTATTGAAGATACTTTAAAGATTTCTATCACTAAAGATTTTTCTAAAAAAGATATTAAAATCGTTTACACTCCATTAAACGGAACTGGGTTAATTCCTGTAACTGAAACTTTAAAACGTGCAGGTTTTAGTAATATTATCGTTCCTGAAGAACAAAAAAATCCTGATGGTAATTTCCCAACTTGCCCATATCCAAATCCTGAAATTTTAGAAGCTATGCAAGTAGGTATTTCTTATTGTAAGAAAGAAAATGCTGATTTATTAATTGCTACTGATCCAGATTGTGATAGATGTGGAATTGGTGTTAGATATCATGATGATTTTAAACTTTTAAGTGGTAATGAAGTTGGTACTTTATTGCTTGATTTTATTATTAATAATTCTAAATTACCTAATGATCCAATCGCTGTTAGAAGTATCGTTTCAACAAGTAGCGTCGATAAAATTGCTAAAAATAATAATGTTGAAATGAAATTAGTTTTAACTGGATTTAAATTTATTGGTGAAGTTGTTTGTAATTTAGAAAAAGTTAATGAAGAAAATAGATATATTTTTGGATTTGAAGAAAGCTATGGATATTTAACAAACACTAAAGTTAGAGATAAAGATGCTGTAAACGCTAGTTTAATAATTGCAGAAATGTTTACATATTATAAAAATAAAAACATCAATTTAATTGATAGATTACATGAAATTTACGATACTATCGGATATTATAAAAATACATTATTAACATATGAATTCGATGGTGAAAGTGGTCTTAAAACAATGAACACTATCATGAATGATTTAAGAAATTCTTCTTTTATTAAAATCAGTGAAGAATTTAATAAAAATTTAGAAATTAAAAATGATTACTTAAAATCTTTAACTTATTTTAAAGATGCTTCTTCTAAAGATATAAATATTGAAAAGAGCAATGTTTTATCATTTAAATTTAACGATGAAACACTTTTAACTGTTAGAC
>CAVEUC010000014.1:0-32733 GCA_963619035.1 Lachnospiraceae bacterium GAM79 | reverse complement strand
GGTGCTGAAGGTAGGCAATAGCTGAGAATAAGGAGTAGCCGGGCTCTTTTTTTATGCTTTTTTTAATTTTATATTAATTTTTTATTAAGATTATATTTAAAAATCTTTAAAAAAGTGTATTATATTTAATAATATTAAATAAATCGAAAGAGGAGGTTTTAATAATGAAAAGAAAAGGAAGAGTTGTCTTATACTCAGCAATCGCATTATTAAGTGCTGGTGGCGTTCTTGCTAGTGTAACAAGTTGTGATACAACAGTTAAAAAAGAAGAAGATTCTTGGGTTTCCAAATATTCTATTAGTGTTGAAAGAGTTGATGGAGTTACTGTTAGTGTCAATAAAGATAAAGCTAATCAAGGTGATGAAGTTGAAGTTACAGTAAAGGTTTACGATGAAGGAAATTACGAGATCGATAAAGTATTTGCTAACGATGTTGTAATCGGATGTAAATCAAGCGGTTTATATGTATTTAATATGCCAAAAGGAAATGTAACAGTTAAAGCTACGATCAAAGAAAAAGCTAAAGCTGCTACATATTTACTCACCTTACCTAGTGAAACTGAAGAATACAGCGTTACAGCTAATACAAGTGTAACAGGAATCACAGCTGGTACAGTTGTTGGTCTTACAGTTAAAAATAAAAAAGAAGATTCAAAATATATCGCTAAAGTTAAAGTTGGTGATTTATTAGTCGGTGGAGAAAATGGTTATTATAAATTCATCATGCCAGAAAAAGATACTTCTGTATCTGTTACAATGGGTGATTTAAAAGCTAGAGATTTTATCCATACAATCGAAGTTGGAGAATTAGATAGCGATGTTACTGTTACAGGTGTTGGTTCATCTTATTGGGCAGGTGATTTAATTAGAATCAATGTTTCTACAAGTGATGAAACTAAATATATTAAAGCTGTTAAAGTTAACGATAATGTAATTGGTGGAGTTGATGGAGTTTATTCATTTACTATGCCTGCAGAAGATTCAGTTATCGAAGTTGAAACTGGATTAAAAGATGATTTATACGAAAAATTTAGCGTCGTTTTACCAGTAGTTGATGAAGATAGTTTATATTCGATTACAGCTAGCCAAGTAATGGATGTTAAAGCTGGTGCTTTAGTTACTTTAAATATCACTCCAAAAGACGCAACATATTATGTTAGTGAAGTTACAATGAACGGAACTAAGTTAGTAGTTGGTGATGAAGTTAGCTTCTATATGCCTGCTGCTACAGCTGTTGTTCAAGTAACTCTTGCTCAAGATCCTAGTAAAGTCGCTAGAAGTTTAACTTGTTCTGTTACAGCAAATGATTATTTTGATTATGCATTTACCGATTCTAATAATAATGTTATTACAAGTGCTCTTCCTGGAACAAAGATTAGATTCTGGTGTATTAGTAAAGAATCTCATAACTATGAAACAAAACAAATTAATAGTGTAAGATTTAGACCTGGCGGTGATTATGAATGGGGTTATCCAAATAGTGGAACTACTGATACATATAATAGTGTAGCTAAGAAATACGGAACTTACGTAGAATATACTGTAGGAAGTGTAGATATTGATGTTGATACTGCTACCCCTACTGATAAAGAATATGATATTAAATATTCTGCAGAAGGAATTAGTGCAGATACAATCGTTAATAGCAATTCAACAACAAAATCTAAAAAAGGTGATACAGTTAAATTTTATCCTGTTTCTCCAATTGATTATGAATTAGTTAGTGTTTCTATTAAAGATGGAAATAATAACATTATAGATGCAACATATGTTGCTGGTTCATCAACATATTACAGTTCTTCAAGCGCTTATTATAAATTTACAATGCCAGCAGGAAAAGTTACTGTTACTTTAACTTATAAAGGTGCAAAACAATTAGTTTCTGTTGTTACTGACGCTCATGCTAAAATTGTTGATATGAGAACATCTTATACAAGAACTACAGTAGCTGAAGGTGAATCTACAATCGATTATGGAACTAATACCAATGATAAATATGCTTTTGTAAATAGAATTGGAGAAAGCATTTATTGGAACGTTGAAGTTGATGATTCATCAATTTATATGGTCGATAAAGTAACATATACAATCGATGGTGTTGAAAAAACATTATCTGAATCAGGATGGGGTAGTAATAGATATTACTATATTAATAAATTACCTAAATTTGAAACATTAGTAATTAATGTTACAACAAAGGATTCTAGAGTACCTGTTAGTGTAACTGAAGTTGCTGCAGATAGTAGTAGTGAAGTTACTAATGCTGGTGAACTTGAACTTAAAACATATGATTCAAGTACAAAAACATATAGTGATTTTATCGGAATTAAAGAAGATGGTACAAAATATATTCAACAACAATCATCTTCAATTACTGTATATGCTAAATTTAATACAAAAGAAGAATTTATTAGTGATGATGCTCAATATTCTTTAATTGGATTAAGTTTAAATTCTCAAACATTCAGTTTAACAAGTTTGAATGCTGATGGATATTATGCTTTCAGTGTTTGGTCTTCAACTATTAAAGATACTAATGAATTTAAATATCAAGTTAGAAAATATACAAAAACATTTGCTGATGAAGATGTAGTTGGCTCATATTACGGACCAAACCTTGTTTCAGTATCAAGCGATTACGATTATGACTACGGAGAATCAACATATGAAAAAACTTATTATTCATTAACTGTTGATGAATTTGCTAGATTTGGCGTAGCTAGTGGATCTGCTACTACAAGCGGATATTCAAGTGGACCTAAAGAAAAACCTGCTGTTGGAACAAGTTTATTAACTAAAGATGAAGCAAATCCAAATAAATTTACATACGGTTCAACAGATGAAATCTACTATTTAGGTAATGATTGGGTATTCTATAAACATAGAAATTCTGCTACAAGTAGCTGGGCAATGGCTCAATCTGCATTCATGAAGAAAGGTAATAACTTATCTTCATATAATAGCGAAAAATGTTATGGAGCTTCAGTTGATGGAACTTCATCTCAAGAAGGTATTGTAAGAATCGGATTAAAAGATGGAACTTCAACTTGGGGTTACTTCGATTTAAAGAATAATATTTATAAAGTTGGATTAACTGTTGAAGATGATTCTTCCGCATTTAAGAAAGATGGAGTAGTTGTTCTTAAAGATGGTGAAGAAGTATTTAAAACATATTTATTCACTTACGCAAGTACTGTTAAAGAAGTTCAATTAGATGAATACGGCGGAACTTATACTGCTGGTGCTTCTTCTACATCTGATGATGGTACATTAGTACTTAATGGTGTTGGTGGAGCTACATTGAATGGTAATTCAGGAAGTTATGAAGTTGAAACTGATAGTGATGGCAATGAAACTATCAAAGTTACAACTAGTGAAGCTGTAAGTAACTTAACATCCTCTTGGCCAAAGAAAAATGAAGTTATTAGAAAATTTGTTGTAGATAAAGAAACAGGAACTTACACAGCAAATAATGGTAGCATTATTGAATTTCCTTCAAACTATAAATCATTTGTTGCAACTAGTGCTGTAACTGGAAGTGATGGTGTAGATTATACATTCTTATTCTCGTTTGAATATGATGATATTAAATACTTCAATTGTGATAATGCAGAAACTTCAGGGGGAAGAATTTATAGTCAAACATACCTTAGATTTGATATTGATTTGAGTGAAGGGTATTGTGATTTAGTTGTTGAAACTTCAAAATATTCATATTTAGATGGTGCTGAATCATTAAGAGTTAGAGTTGTTGGAAATGACGATGGATCTATTAATAAACTTGTTATTAATGGAACTGTTGGAAATAGTGCAAATAGTTATCATACAGTTGCTCCAACTGGAACTACTTGGACATTCTCTAATGTTGAATTTAAAGCTAAATAAATAACAACAAATAATTAGAGGCTCAATTGAGCCTCTTTTATTTACTTAAATTGTTATATTTATTAAAGAATATTTAGTTATTTAATGGTAAAATATAAAAGATTGGAGAATAAATATGAAAGAAGAACAAATCCTAGAACCAATTACAATGTATAACAAAGTATATAAAGATGGTATTAAAGAAAATGCTAGTAAATACTTTGATGAATTAGTTAAAAAAAGTAAGATAGATGTTAATAAAAACCAAGAAGTATGTAAAAAATATGATAATAAAATTACTGAAATTGAACAATTGAATAAAAGTTTATCTAAAAGAAAAGGTATTAAGGGTTTATTGATTGCTTTAAGTGTAATTTTATTTATTTTTACTTTAGCATTCTTAATTCTTGGTATTATGAGTTTTATGAATAAGATTAGTATCGCTTTACCAGGATATGCTTCTTTAATTATCGCTATTGCTTCATTAGGTATTGGCATATTTTTAGTTGTATATATCGTTAAAAAGATTAATCCTTTAATTAAAAATGATGAAGAATTAAAGACAAAAAAAGAAAAAGAAGCTAATGAATTTAAAAATGAAGCTAGTGTTATCGAAGCTCCTTTAAATGCTTTATTTGATTTTAATATGTGTAGCGATGTCATTAAAATGACTACTCCATTGATTCAATTAGATAAATATTTTGATATGAAAAAATATCAATTTATGAATGAAAAATATGGATTAGAAGAAAATAAAGATGAAAATTGCTCTACAGAATTTGTAATTAGTGGATCGATTCAAGGAAATCCTTTCTTAATTGAAAGAACTTTCAATACTGAATTAATCAATAAAACTTATACTGGTAGTATTACAATTCACTGGACTACAAGAAACGCTAAAGGTGAGGTTGAATCTCATTCTCAAACTTTAACAGCTTCTGTAACTAAACCTGCTCCATCATATCGGTATGATACAGTTTTAATATATGGAAATGAGGCTGCTCCTAATTTAAATTTTTCTAGGGTTCCTTCTTCAGCAAATTCAATGGATGAGAAAAAGTTAGAAAAATATGTATCTAAACAAAGTAAAAAATTAGATAAAATTGAAGAAAAAGCGATGATGGATGATGATCCTTCTACAAACTTCACTAAAATGGGTAATGATGAGTTCGATGTTTTATTTGGTGCTACAGATAGAAATAACGAAAGAGAATTTAGATTATTATTCACTCCTTTAGCTCAAAAAAACGAATTAGATTTAATTAAAAGTAAAGAACCTTACGGGGATGACTTTAAATTCTTCAAAAGAGGTATGATTAATATTATTTCTTCTATGCACGCTAACGCTACAGATATATATTCACATCCTCAAACATTTATAAGTTATAGTCACGACATTAGTAAAGCTAAATTTATCGAATATACATCAACATATTTCCAATCATTATATTTTGATTTAGCTCCATTAATTTCGATACCTTTATATCAACAAATGAAACCACATGAATTTATTTATAAAAAGATATACGAAAGAAATTTCACAAGTTACGAATCTGAAAGTATGGCTAACTCGATGAATATAAGTTATTTTGCTCCTAAAGAAAGTAAAACTAGCACAATATTAAAAACTCAATTAATCGAGAAAAATGAAGGTTGCGATAAACTTTTAGTTAGAGGATATTCATACAATACTAAAACACATGTTGAATATATCCCTAAACTTGGTGGTGATGGAAGGATGCACGATGTTCCAGTTGAATGGATTGAATACATCCCAATTTATAAAGATACAATCATGGAAATGACAGATTGTAATACTACAAGACAAGATTTTAATAACGCAATGGCAAAAAATGACAATCTTAATAAATTTTTATCTAGTTATTCTTTGAATAATGGTATAATATATCAAAGAGGTTTATTAGCATTTGTATTGAATGAAAATAATTTCTCGAATGAAGCAGCTATATCTTTAAAGAAGAGTATAGATGAAAATTTTAAAAAATAGGAGGACATATTTATTATGGCAAACGAATTAGACGAAACAAAAGATCCAATTAGCGAAGAAGGAAGAGACGTTAACGTCATTCAAAAACAAATTCCAGTAACAGTCGGAGCTGGAAGTAAGGTATTTGAAGTTTTACTTTGGTGCGCATTGATTATTCCAGGAGTTGTCTTTACATTTAAAAAGATAAATGCTGGAAAATATTTATCTCAATTACAACAAAAGCTTCAACATGATGCTTCTCAAATTGATAACTACATGGAACAAAGAGTAGTTGAACTTAAAAACGCTGCTAAATTATTAGATAAAGCTATTGATCTTGATAAAGATACATTAACAAAAATTGCTATGTATAGAGGCGGAACACAACCTTCAAACGATGAAACAAGAAACGAAGTTGCTCAAACAATGGATAACGTTCAAGCTAAAATCAATATCGCTTTAGAAAATTATCCTGAACTTGCTGCACATCAAGAAATCGCTGATTGTATGCAAAAGAACAGCTATCTTCAAAGAGAAATCACAGCTGCTAGAGAACAATATAACGATACAGTTTTAAGATGGAATTCAGCTATATTTGAATGGCCAGCAAAACAAATCGTCGCAGCAAAAAGAGGATATACAACTCGTATTCCATTTACTGCAAGTAAAGAAACAAAAGAACAAGCAAGAGGAACATTCTTCTAATTTAATTGAAACAAAAAATAAAATCGAACCTTTAAATAGGTTCGATTTTTTATTTTAAGTAATATTTTTACAAATTATTTTTTAATGATTGTTAGGTTTTTATCAGTTTGTAAAACAATGCTATTAGCTTCTATTGAATGAGTTAGGTATACATCTCCTCCAATGGTGGAATTTTCTCCTATAACCGTGTTTCCTCCAAATATTGCAGCATTAGCATATATCGTTACATGGTCTTCGATAGTTGGATGTCTTTTAATTCCTTCTAAGTCTCTCCCTTTACTTAAAGATAAAGCTCCTAAAGTAACTCCTTGATATAATTTAACATGATTTCCGATAATACAAGTTTCTCCTATTACGATACCAGTTCCGTGATCTATAAAAAAATAATCTCCAATCGTTGCACCAGGATTAATATCAATACCTGTTTGATGGTGTGCTTTTTCAGATATATATCTAGCGATAAGCTTATAATCTAATAAATAAAATACATGAGCTATTCTATAAAATAATATAGCTTTAAATCCAGGATAAACTAAAACGATTTGTTGTTTAGATAAACTAGCTGGATCTCCTTTATATATTTCTTCAATAGTGGTATTTAAAGTTCTTCTTAATTCAAAAATATATGATAAAAACACATCTTTTTTGTCTTTAATTAAAACTGATAACTCATCTTCAACTATATTATATAAAGAATTAAAATCATCTTTATTATAAGTTTCATTAAGATAATCAAACATTAAAAAAGTAGAGAAATCTTTAATGAATTTATCTATTTTTTCTGGTTCAAATTTCTCTTTTTTTGATGTTAAATCGAAATATTTTTCTAATTCGTTAATATCCATATTAATTAAATAATCCTTCTACTGAAAGATATCTTTCTCCGTTATCAGGAAGAACTGTTACGATAACTTTGTTAGATGTTTCTTTTGCTAATTTTACACATGTAGCGACATTAGCTCCTGAAGAAATACCTACGAAAAGACCTTCTTTTTTAGCTAATAATCTTGAAAATTCATAGGCTTCTTCATCTGTACAAGTTACTACTTTATCAACTAAATTTAAGTCTAAAACATCAGGTTTAAAACCTGCTCCAATTCCTTGTATTTTATGACTTCCTTTTTTACCTGTTGTAATAAAAGCACTAGTATATGGCTCAACTCCAACACTAATAATATTTTTATTTCTTTCTTTTAAATATTTAGAAGTCCCGGTTAAAGTTCCTCCAGTTCCAAAAGCAGATACAAATATATCGATATTTCCTTCTAATTGGTCGTATATTTCTTTTCCTGTAGTTTTATAATGCGCTTTCCAGTTGTTTTCATTTTCAAATTGAAAAGGTATATATGAATTTTTAATTTCGTTATGTAATTTAATAGCTTCATTGATACATCCTTGCATTCCGCCGACATTAACAAGTCTAATATCAGCCCCGAAAGCTTTCATCATATTAACTCTTTCAATAGAGCAATTTGAAGGCATAAATAATACTAATTTCATATTTAATGTAGCACAAATTGCAGCTAATCCAATACCTGTATTTCCACTTGTTGGTTCGATAATTAAAGTGTCTTTATTTATCAAATTATTTTCTAATGCAGATAAAATCATCTCTTTAGAAATTCTATCTTTAATAGATCCTGTAGGATTACATCTTTCTAATTTGGCATATATTTTACACGTTAAATCATATTGTTTTTCAATATTTTTAAGTCTAACAATAGGAGTATTTCCTATTAAATCAATCATTGAGTAGTCTTTCATAATAATCCTCCTTAAAGGTGTTAATTATTATACAATTAAATTTAAGATATGTATTGTTATATGCTTAATTAAAAGTAACCTTTATCTTTCATTAAAGATATTACTTCTTCATAAGGTAGAGGCTTAGAGAAGTAGTAACCTTGAATTCTTTCGCATCCTGCTTCTTTTAAGAAATCAACTTGTTCTTTAGTTTCAACTCCTTCAGTAAGAGTTCTAATATTTAATTTTTTAGCCATAGCGATAGTATAATTGATAATCAATTTATTTTTTTCAGTAAAATCTTTTAAAAATAGCATATCAATTTTAATTTCATCAAAAGGATAATCTTTTAATACATTTAAAGAAGAATAACCAGATCCAAAATCATCCATCCAAACTTCGTATCCCGCATTTTTAAATTTATTTATAGCCAATGTTAAGAGTTTTGGATCTTCCATAGCTATAGATTCTGTTATTTCAATACAAATATATTTTCTATCAATATTATATTTTTTTATTGCTTTTTCAATTTCTTTAAAAGGATGAGTGGTTATAAAATCAACACGAGATAAGTTAATGGAAATAGGCACTATTTTATGATTTAAATCTAATTCTTTTCTCAACAATTCACAAATCTTATTAACTGTATAAACATCTAATTTATAAATTAGATTCTTTTCTTCTAGAATTTTAATAAAATCTTTTGGTGATAAAAATCCATATATTGGATCGTTCCATCTTGTTAAAGCTTCAAAATTAGAAACTTTAAGTGTTTTTAAATCTATAACTGGTTGAAAATAAATTTTAATCCATTCATTTTCTATCGCTTTATCAATATTTTCAATGATGTATTCTTCTTTTTCAATTTTGCTTTTTAAATTATCATCGAATACCTTTATATTTGTATTAAAATCATTTTTAATTTCATTACAAGCAAGTTGAGCGTTATCAATCCATTCTTGAGGATCATCATCAAAACATGTTTTGTAGATTCCAGCTTTAACTTTTAAAAGGTAACCATCACCTAAATTTAAAGTATCATTAATAACTTTAGTTGTAATATCATAAACTTCATTATAATCAATTTCTGCACATACAACAAAACGATCGTTTACATATCTAGCTACGACATCAGTTTTGTAATTCTTTTTTAATAATGAAACGAAATTAGTGAGGATTTCATTACCTTTTTTAAGTCCTGAACTCATATTTAAATATTTAAAATCCAAGAAATTGAAGAATATAATTGTCGGATTTATATCTTCATTTCGATGATTCTTTTTGTTCATTAATACATTGATAAAATAAGTTAAAGAATATGCTCCAGTTAATGTATCGTAATGCAATCTTTCAATATTAGTGACTTCTCTAACAAAAATCATAACTTCTTGACAATAGTTATATATAGTTTGATTAAATAAAACGACAGTAGCTTCGTAAGTATATTCTTTACCATTTAACATAATTTGGAATGATAAAGTTATGTAATTATTATGTTGATTGATATTGTTATATAAGAATTCTTTATTTAATGTTTTTAAGAATGCATCTTTATTCTTTTCTACGATATATTCATTAGAGAATTCCTTCATTAAACTATCGAAATCATTGTTATTTTCAAATAATTTATTAAATGGTTCGATTATTTTAAATGGTGTTACATTACCATTTTTTAAATCAACATAAAATTCCATCAAGTTACTTCTTGAAATTGCTTCACGATATATTTGATACTTTTTATGAGCTTCATCAGATTTTTGATATTCGTATTCTTCTTTGCTTAATTTATTGATAAATATAGAAACTTCTTCAGGATTGTTATTATTATCAAATCTATTTACAGTTGCTACAAGTCTATAAAATGCATGATGAACACTTTCAAAAATTAGATTTATTGAAGCATTATTAAATGATAAAGATTTAATTTGTTTAGTTATTTCTTCTCTATATCCTTCAATAACAAATTCTTCAATAATACTTTCAGGAGCATTACGATATACAAAATTTTTAATCATCAATTTTTGCATGCTCTCTTCAGGTACAATAATTAAAGATAAACCTGGATAATACCAAAAAACGCTAGTGGAACTAGATTTTATATTTTTCTCATATACATATTTATCGTATAGAATTCTATTTGTAATTATAGGTTTAATCGCGTAAGACAATAAAGTTAATACTTCTTTATCTTCTTCACTCCATATTCTTTTTTCTTCATTTTCATAAGGTTGAAAAGAGATGAATCCTATACATATATTTCGATCGATAAATCCATATACTAAGTTATTTTCAGCAGTGGCGTTTCTTCTAGAAGATACTTCGTTTGTAAATACTTGAATTGGAGTATTTTTAAACATATTTACAAGATTAATAATATCGTTTTCAGGGAAGACAATTAAATTTTTATGCATCGTTAAAGTTTTAGGCCCTTTTGAAGATACAAATGGATATAAATAGTGGTTTTTAGAACCTGCATTTTCACATACATAAACTTGTTGCAAATGTAATTTATCTGCAATTATATCTAGTGTTTCTATAACTTTTTTAGAGTCGATATTAACGTTAGTTGTATCTTCAATTAAAAGCTTTTTTAAAGCTGTTTCAATATCTTTATCCATACTTATTATTTTACTTAAAAACCAAATAATTACAAAATACTTTTATAAAAAAATATAAAATTAAAAATAGTTGAGATTTGATATTGTTTTTAATTAAAAGAAAATTTAATAGTAGTAGGTTGGTGATCAGAATATTCAAATCCATTTTCACCAGTTTTTAAAGTTGTAACAGATTCAACATTTATATTATCCGAAACAATAAAACCATCTACTGTAGATACGAATGTTCTTCCTCTTTCCCGTACAACGTCACAATCTCTACAACTAGGTTCATTATTAGCTGCAATAACTTTAAATCCATCATCAAAAGCACATGTTTTATCATCTTCAAACATAAAGTTTACCCAATCAGGTCTAGGTTGAGTGATGATATCTTTATATGCGAAGTTCTCTTTTGTATATTGACTATATTCTGGATTATTGGTTAATAAATCATGATTATAATCTCCAGCAGCAATAACGTAATTTCCTTTGTCTGATTCACTTTTCATATAAGAATATAATTCTTTTATTTGAGTGTTTCTAATTGTTCCTCCTTCATCATATGCTGACATATGAGAATTGATTAAAATAAATTTTTTACCATTATTTAAAGGAATTTCGTTAACAGAAAAACAACGATCTAAATCAAAGAATTTTGAAAAACTATTTGAAATAGTATATTCAACCCTTTTACTTGTTTCGATTTTATATTTTGATAAAGTGGATAATCCAGCTTTAGATTTTCCATGAGGATCATTAAATGGATAAAATAAATATGCAGAATCGAAGTTTATAGCGAAAGTAGAGTTATAAGAACTCATGTTGTTTTCAACTTCATCTTTTTGATTTATATGGTATGAACGATCTGCATCTACATCAACTTCTTGTAAAGCGTAAAAGTCACTATTTAAATTCTTAATTGTTTCGATTGAGCCATCAGTATTCTTTTTAACATCTTCATAAGAAATACCTTTTCCATACGTTCCTTTAGTAGGAGTACCATCTTCATTATACCCAGTATCCATAAAGAAAGTGTAATTAGGAGAATATGCTCCAAAACCGATATTATAACTTGTTAATGTGTAAGATTGTGTTGAATCGACATTGGTTTCGTTTTTGCTTGTTATTTCTAAATCTTGGTTTCCTATTCTTTTATATGATAAAAAGACATAAGAAACATAACCTCCTCCTACAAGTAAAGGAACACCAACGACAACAGCACAGGTGATTGATACTATTTTAATTATTTTTTTCTTTTTATTTTTCATAATCTTACTATATAACAATTTTAGAAAAAGTAAATAAAAATCGAATGTAAATACTTTGTTTCGATAAATTAAATTATAGATTTTAAGATATTATTAGTCTTGTATTATTATTGATAAATAAAAGTTATCACAAACGATAAAAAATAAAGATTATCTATATATATTTTCATATTGATATAATTTTCATTGTCTTGAGACTATTGAATATTTTTAGAAGGTGTATATGAGTGAATTCATTATTGAATTAAAAGATTTAACTAAAACTTTTGGAGAAACAAAAGTATTAAATAAAGTTAATCTTAAAATTAAAAAAGGAGATATATATGGTGTATTAGGCTTATCTGGAGCAGGTAAATCTACATTAGTTCGTTGTATAAATGGATTAGAAAAATATGATGAAGGTGAAGTTCTTTATAACGGAGTACAAGCAACTTTTGATAGAAAATATAAACAAGAAGTAAGTATGATATTTCAAAGTTTTAATTTATTAGAACAAAGAACAGTTTTAAAGAATGTTGAACTTGCTGGAAAGATAGCAAAAATTAAAAATATACATGAAAAAGCTATAAATTTATTAAATAGAGTAGGTTTAAAAGATAAATTAAACAGTTATCCTTCCGAATTATCAGGAGGTCAAAAACAACGTGTAGCAATAGCTAGAGCATTGATGAGCGATCCTAAAGTATTATTATGTGATGAAGCAACATCTGCTTTAGATCCAGATACAACATCTTCAATATTAAAATTATTAAAAGAACTAAATGAAGAATTAAATCTTACAATAGTGATTATTTCACATCAGATGTCTGTTATAGAATCTATATGCAATAAGGTAGCTATTATCGATAGTGCTAATATTGTTGAAGATGGTCCTTTATACGACGTATTTTTATCTCCAAAAGCTGAAATAAGTAAGAAATTGATTTATTCAGGTCATTTAAATACTAAATTTAGTGATGAAAAATATATTAAATTAATCTTTGATGGAGAAATAGATACACCTATTATCGCTAATATTATCCAAGATTGTAATATATTAATTTCTATAGTTTACGCTGATAGTAAAACAATCGATGGAAAAATATATGGACAGATGGTAATTAAACTTCCTTCCGATTATAAAGATGTTATTAAATTAGAAAAATATTTAGTAATTAAAAATATTAAATTTGAGGAGATATTTAAAGATGAAATCGAAAAATAAAACTTTAAAAATCGTATTGATTTCCTTAATATTTTTAATTCTTATTGGAATATTAGTAACTCTATCAATCTTATATTTAACTAAAGAAGAATGGACTTTATTAGGTAAATCTACATTAGAAACTTTACTTCAAACTTTAATATCAACTTGCGTAGCATATTTATTTGGAATACCTATAGGAATCATATTAAATATTACTTCTAAAAATGGATTGAAACCTAATAAATATATAAATTTTATATTAGGTTTGATAGTGAATATATTAAGAAGTGTGCCTTGTTTAATATTAGTAGTAATTTGTATGCCTTGGACAAGAGCTTGGTTTTTAAAAGGAAGTGGAGAATGGTATACGATTTTATTACCTTTATTTGTAACAGCATTCGGTTTTGCTTCTAGAATGGTAGAGCAATCATTAAATGAAGTTCCAACAGGAGAAATAGAAGCGTTTAAATCTTTAGGAGCGAGCGACTTTGAAATTATAAAAGAAGTTTTGCTTCCTGAATCTAAAGCTAGTTTGATTTCTGGAGTTGCAGTAACTAGCATCACTTTATTAGGATATACTTCATTTGCTTATAATATTGGAGCTGGAGGATTAATATCTTCTATATATACATATTATTCAAGAAATACTGGTAATTTTATGGAAAGTTGGTATTTCTGGGTATTAATTATAGTAGTTGTTATAATCGTTCAATTAATGCAAGAAGCAGGTTTATATTTAGCTAAAAAATTAGATAAAAGGAGAAAATTAAAATGAGTAAATTTAAAAAAATAGTAACTTTAAGCGTCGGTTTATTAACTTTAGGCGGGATAGTATCTTTTACTAGTAGTTGTAGTGATAATTCCAAAGTGATTTCTATTTGTGCATCTGATGTTCCTCATGCACAAATATTAAATAACATCGTAAAAACTATCGTAGAAGAAAAAGGGTATTCATTAAGTGTTAAAACACTTGATTGGACTACTCAAAATGATTCTGTAGCAAATAAGGATTACGATGCAAATTATTTTCAACATATTCCATATTTATCTACATATAACGGAAAAGTTGAATTAACTGCTACTTGTAAAGTTCATTATGAACCTTTAGGAATTTATAAAGGTAAAGCAAATACATTAGAAAATGTTAGTAGTGTAGTGGTTTGTAATGATGAATCTAACGCGATTAGAGCTTTAGAGTTATTAAAAGTTAAAGGTGTTATCGAAGGAGATTTACCAATTGATGAAAGTGGAGAAAAATTAACTTTTGAAGGAGATAGTTGGACATCAAATAATAACGTAAAAGTTACTTTAATTGCTGAAAATTTATTAGTTCAATCTAGAAATGATTATGATGTAGCTTGTCTTCCTTGTAATACTGCATTAACAGGAAATATATCAGCAACTGAAAGAATCGCTTTAGAGGATGATCCTGTTCAAGTTTCTAATAAAGCTAATGTTATCGCAGTAAGAAAGAACGATTATTTAAATGATGAGACATATAAAGCTAAAATTGATGTTTTAACTGATGCTTTATTAACAAGTGAAGTTAGAGAATATATCGATACTACATATCAAGGAAATATTATTTGCAATTCAGTTACACAAGTAGATTTAAGAGAATCAATTAAATAGATAAAACAATATGTTTTTAAGAGAAGAATGATAAATTTCTTCTCTTTTTATTTACTATTTGATAACTAAAATTTATAATCATTTTAGAGGGTATTATGACTTTATTACAACTTAAATATTTAATTACTATAGCTGATACTGGTAGCATGCATACTGCAGCAGAAAAATTATTGATATCACAACCTAACTTATCTAAAGCTATTAAAGATTTAGAAGTGGAAATGGATATTATTATTTTTAATAGAACTAATAAAGGAGTTTTATTAACTGATGATGGGACTAAATTTTTATCATATGCTAGACAAGTAGTAGAACAAGTTGATTTGCTTGAAGATAATTATAAAAATAAAGAAAGTATAAAAAGAATATTTGCTATATCTAGCCAACACTACGGATTTGTAGTTAATGCATTTGTTAAATTAGTTGAAGATTTAGGGAAAGATAAATACGAATTTTCTTTAAGAGAATGCAAAACTTTTGAAGTATTGAAAGATGTAATCGATGGAAGAAGTGAAATAGGCATTCTATATTTATCTAAATTCAATAAGGAAATCATAACGAAATTTATATCTAGCAATAATTTAAAGTATGAAAAATTATTCCAAGTTAAACCTCATGTATTGCTTTCTAAGAATCATCCATTGGCTAATAGAAAAACTTTAAAATTAGAAGATTTAGTTTCGTATCCTAGATTAAGTTATGATCAAGGTTTAAATAATTCTTTTTATTTTTCAGAAGAACCACACGCATTAGAACAAGTTAATAAATCTATAATCGTTCAAGATAGAGCTACATTATTTAATATTTTAATTGGACTTAATGGATACACAATCGCTACAGGTAAAGTAAATCAAAAGTTAGATGGAGATAATATTATCTCCATTCCTTTAAATACAAACGAAGTAATGGATTTAATTTATGTTTATTCGAATGATAAACCTATGAAAGAAATTACAAAGAAATATTTAAATATCTTAAAGGAATCTATAGAAAGTTAGATTTCTAGTCGACAAAAATCAAAGACTTTATGTTTTGTCGAGTGAGGTGGTATAAAATTAAAAGAGATTGATGAATAAATGAACTTAGAATTAAAAAGAACAATTCATTTATTAAAGTTATAAGAAAAGTAAAAGAAATAAATTTGAATTTATGATTATTGATGTATTTGATATTTTAATGTATTTTAATTTCTTGGATATTTATTTATGAAACAAAAGATTAATAAAAATACTGTTATTGAAGATTTTCCTTTAAATCTAGCATTGGTTGATTTATTACCAGTTATATTTTTTGGTTTAACTAGTATATTTTTAGGTTTAATCTTTAATAGTCTAATATTTATTATAGGAGCTTTAATAACTTTTATATCAGGACTATTAAAAGTTATATGGAAGATTATAGTTGCTACTAAAAAGAAAAATATATGGTTTTTATTTATTCAAATGAGAATAATAATGCCTATTGGATTTTTAATTATGATAGTAGGTTTTATCCTATATTGTTTAAATAATGATATTACCTTATTCTTTAATTCTTTATTTAATATAACTTCAATTATATTTTTAATATTAGGATTAATAGGGTTAGTAGCTATGATAATTTGTTCTATAAAATTAGATTCTAGCAATTTAAAATCTAATCGGATTGAAGAGATTATTAATAGCGTTACTCAACTATTTATTTTTATAGCGATACTAGTAACATATTTAATTAAATAAATTAATTTACATTATAAATAATTATTAAAAATAACGTCTTGTATAGTGAAGATATAGGAGGTTATTTAATTAAATTGAAAAACTTAAAAGATAATGAAATTAAAAAGATTATTTCTAATATTGATCAAGGATTAATTAATTTTATTAAAGAAGGTAAATATAAAGAAGTATTGATATCTATGGGTAATTTAAATAATTATTCAATTAATAATCAATTATATATAATATCTCAAAAACAAGATGCTAAGACTTTATATACTTTAAAGAAGCGGAATAGTTATGGAAGGCAAGTTAATAGCGGAGAGAAAGCTATTAAGATATTTAGACCTATTATTAATAAAATTAAAGATGATGAAAATAAAACTAGTAAAGAAGATGTTAAAGGTTATCAAATAGGTTATTTATTTGATATATCACAAACTAAAGGAAAGGAATTGGATGTATTTAAATTTGATGAATCTAAAGTTATAGAAAATAAAGATACTATTATTGAAAGTTTAAAAAGAACAATATCTAAATTTGGATATGATTTAAGTTTTGTTAATAAAGGAGAATTAGTCGAAGATTGTTATGGTTTGTGTAATCATAAAAATAAGAAGATATTAGTATTAAAAGAATTGTGCGATTTACAAAAAATATCAACATGTATTCATGAATGTGCACATGCATTAGCTCATTCTAATTATAGAAGTGACTTTAAAGGGTTAACAAGACTAGAAGTAAAAGAGATTAAAGAAATAGAAGCTGAATCGATTGCTTGTATCGTAACTTCTTATTTAGGGCTAGATACAAAAAACTTTAATTTTTCTTATATTTTAGGACGGGCAGAAGGTGATATTTTAAAGTTTAGAAAAAATTTAGATATAATTTCGAAGTATTCTAATATTTTAATTAACGGTATAGAAGAAAAAAATATGTTTAAAAAATGATTTTTTTCTTTGTAAAATTTAATTTATGTGCGTATAATATTAAATATTGAAAGCGCTTACAAAGAGTAGGCGATGAAAGGAAATAATCAAAAAGATGAAAAAACATCAAAAAATTTTAATAGGCTTAATGGCATTAGGCCTCGTTGGTGGCATCGGTACGACTTTAGCATTAACTAGAACTGGAGCTAATTCTACAGTTGATGGTCAAGGTACTGATCAAGCAATTTATTTAAATTGGGGAACAAAAGAACAAAAAGCAGATGCTAGTGCAAGTTTAACAGGTTTAAAAGCACAAGTAGCTGAATACCGTTGTTTAGTTGTAACTTCTCAAACTAGTACAACTTTATCTGGTAATGTTTATTTGGACTTTGCTTTATCTGTTGAAGAAAAGACAGAATTAACTGGTTTAACAGTAAAAGTTTATTCGGTTTCTCAATACACTGTAGAAAGTGTTTCGACAGCTGAAAATTCAGGAAATACACTTTTAAAAACATTATCTTACACTGAAGAAGATAAGAGTTTTCAAACTTCTTTTTCTGTAAATGCTAATGAAGACGAAACACATTACTATACTTTAGAATTTATGTGGGATGGAACACCATTAGCTGGTACCGATACAACATTTGGTGGTACTTTAAGTGTAACATCAAGTTTTAAACAATAATTAAGGGAGAGAATTAATATGAAAAATAAAAATAAATTAGTCGCTTCATTAATTATTGGAGCATCAATTGTTGCTTCATTTGGTACTGCTTTTGCTTTATACCAAAATTTTGAAGATGATGGTAAAATAAACATTGATATTGGAACTGTTGATAGTCATACAGATTCTAAAGATGCTGTAACTTATACTCTTGGTGCAGCTGAGTTTTATAAGGACTCGACTTTAGAAAATTCAGTAGGTTCAGAAAAATTAAGTCCAGATTTAAATATTGTTTACGTAAAAGTTCCACTCGGATTTAAATATAATGATGGTTCGACTGTTGCGCAACAAGAAAGTATGATTGGACGTTTTAGTAGTACTGTCAAAATAGATGATGCTTTAATAGGTAAGGGAGTCAAGGTTAGTGCTAATTTAACTGGATATGGTACAACAACTACATATTTTACAACTAACAAGACTATAGATTTATATGAATCTAATGGAACATTAGGTGCTGAAGTAAGTTCAGTTTCTGGTCATGTTGATACAGCAGTAACTGCTAGTGGTATTAGTTGTGTATTTAAACTTGATTTCTCAGCAGCTATTAATGCAGCAAATTACATTACATCCGGATTAACAGAAATAGAAAAAGCATTTAATATTTCATTATCTTGGGTTCCTTACTCTTCAACATTAAGTGATTTTGATAAAAATTTAACACCAACCGCGTATATTCGTGGAGATAATTCTGACTGGCAAAGCTTGGAAGATTATCAAATGGTACCTAACATTGAGCATGAAGGTAATGAAGTTGAATGGAAATATAAATTATTAAAAGGATTTACTAGTATGAAAGTGTTTGATAGTTTAGACACTGTTATTAATGATAATGGATGGGTTCCTCTTCGTGGTTATGATGCTACTAGCGGCCTTACTTGTGAATTAGGTGGTAACGCAACATTAAATAAAGAAACTTCATACGACATTTTCTATGTTAGAAATGCTAGTGCAGATACAGAAGGACGTCGTGGATTCTGGGTTAATAAATCATCGGTTCAATAATTCCGTCTATGGAAGAAAAAAAGAAAAAAACAACAAAAAAAGTATTTTCAATAGTAGGCGAGGTGCTCTTATGGGCTCTCGCCCTCTTTTGTGTTTCAATATCCTTAGTAAATGTTATTGATTCTCATACAAATTACTCTTGTTCATATTTTGGATTAAGAACTAATGTAATTGTTTCTCAATCTATGGAAAATAAGCATCCAGAAAATACCTATTTAGATGAATTTGATTCTAGTAGAATTTCTAAATATGATGTAATTATCGCTAAAGAAGTAAGTTATGAAGAAATAGAAATATATGATGTTGTACTTCATGTTGAAGCGGGTAATTTAATTTGTCATAGAGTAGTTGATAAATATACTAGTGATGGAGTTGATTATTTAGTTACTAGAGGAGATGCAAATAACGTTAATGATACTCCTTTTAGTTACTCTTTATTTAAGGGTAAAGTTATTAATGTTATACCGAAAGTTGGTAAAGTCGTTTTATTTTTACAAAGTGGATATTTCTTATTAGCTATATTCTTATCGATATTTTTAATTTCAACAATATTATTTACTTTATCTTATTTAAGAGATAGAAAACAAAAGAAATTAGCAGTTAATAATTCTAAAGATGTAGTATTAAATATTAAAGATGAGAATAACACTGATATTAATGAAAATGCTGATGATGTTGATACAAATAATAAAGATGAAAATATAATTGAAAATAATGATGATTCTAATAATAAAAAAGAATAATTGATTATATAATTAATAGTATGAAAAAACTTAATAAATTGATATTACCAATTAGTTTAATTTCAGTATCTATAGCTTTAATAAGTATAGATAAAGCTTTTTCATACTATTTAAATAAAGTAGATGATATAACAATAAATATTAGTAAAGAAGAAAGTAATTATTATACATTTACTATTAATAATACAAATAATTTATTAACTAGTGCTCCAACATGTATATTAGATACTAGTAATACTCAGTTTAGCAATTTTTATATAACAGGATCTTTCTGTGATTGGAATCGATCATCTTCTATTAAAATGATTAAAGATGATACTAATGATGCTGTATTTGAACATATTTATTTAGAAGAAGGAATTGGTTTTAAAATTACTGATTTTTCAACTTATTATGGATGTAGTAATATTGCTAGTGGTAATGATAATTACTTTACTAATGATTTGAATGATAATATGGTTGTTTCTAAATCTGGATATTATGATTTTTATTTAAAGGATGGAAAGATTTATATTAATAATAAGAAAACTGAAGTTTCATATGATTATACTGGAATTGATGTAACTATAAATAAAGATAGTGATGGTAATGTAACTAGTTATACATATAAAGTGGATATGAATTCATATGATATTAGTACAACTAGAATGATATTTTTAGATACTAATAAAAATAGAATTTTCGAAGATATTATGTTAAGCGATTTAACAAATAATAAGGAATATAACCTTGCTGGCAAATATGTTTATTTATATCCCGATTCTTCGATATGGGGAAAAGATAATGCGTGGTTTTTATTAAAATACGATTCAAATTACAGTAAATTTATAGAATGTACAAATTATTCTGGATATTATAAAGCGAGTGTTGATTTGAATGTAACTAGTGTAGATTTTTATAGAATGGATCCAAATATACATTTGAAAATATAACTAGTGGAAGTGTAAGTTTAGATAATGCTAAGTGGAAACTATTTACTGGGATAACGCTTTCAAATGAAAATTATTTTAAAATCAACGATTGGAATTCTTATGAAACTACCGCAAAGTTAGTTAACGAACCAGATTATATACTGAAATAAAGGAGAAATGATTATGAAAAAAAGATTATATTTGTTATTAATACCTGCATTATTATTTAGTATTTCTTCTTGTTCAAATACTGGTGGTAGCGGTGATACAGATGGATTTGATCAAAATACTGATGATCCAAACGATAATAAAGGTAACGAAGATAACGATGATGATAATGATGTAGTTACAAACTCAAATGGTGTTGTTAGAATTTGTTATCACGATGAAGCTGGTAAAGAAAGTTCAAAAAATGTTTATGTTTGGGTTAACGGAATCAGTGGAACTGAATTTGAATGGGATGGTAAATTAGAAGATTTTGGTGTTTATAAAGATATCGATTTAGACAGCCCAATATATTCAAAAAAATTAACTGATAGTTTCTTTTTCATTATTAAAAACCCTAATACTTGGTCTGGACAAAGTAGCGATATTAAAATTTCTTTATCTGATTATTTAAAAAATGGTGATGTTGATACTTTAGAAGATGGAAGAAAAAGAATTAATGTATATGTTAATAAGGAAGCTAATGAATATATAACTTATTATAAAAAATCTGAATTATTAGGTTCAACTTTTTCTAGCGCCAAACTTGAAGAAGATTGGTCTACTATAAGTGTAACTTGTAGTGGAGAGTGTTTAGAATATTCTTTATATGCGTTAGATGCTAAATTTGCACGTAAAAATAAAGCTTTAAAAGATGCTGATTTAAGTGAATATTTCTTATTTAAAGAGCAACCAACATCTACATCATTTACAATAGATTTAACTAACCTTTCTTTTCCAAGTGGAGAAAAATTAGAAGTTGTACCTACTTTAACATATGTTTTAGAAGGAAGTTTTGCTGATTCTGAAGGAAGTAAAAAATATAAAACTGTATCATTTGAAAAACTTTATGATACTCAAAAATTTATTGATGAATATACATATAGTGGAGATGATTTAGGTGTAAAATGCGATGGAAAAACTACTGTTTTTAAGGTTTGGAGTCCTATTTCAATTCATGCTCAAGTGTTATTTTATTATACAGGTACCCCTTTAGAATTTGCTACAAGTGAAGAAAAAGGAAGCGATGATATTTTATTTAAAAAAGATATGACTTATATTGGGAATGGAGTTTATACATTAACAGTAGAAAGTGATTATAGTTCTTTTTACTATCAATATAGATTATTTTATAATGGAAGTTATGTTGATACTAGCGATCCTTATGCTACATCTTGTGGGGTTAATGGTGAAAGAAGCGCTATTGTTAATTTTTCTAAAACAAATCCTGATGGATGGGACAATATTTCATATACAAAATTAAACAATCCTAATGAATTAATACCTTATGAAGTTCATATTAGAGATTTAACATCTTCTTCAACTTGGATCAGTAATAAAGGTAATAAAAGAGGTACATATAACGCATTTTGTGAGGAAAATACAGGATATAATGGTGTTACAACTGGTTTTGATCATATTAAAGAATTAGGAGTAAATGCTGTTCAAATTCTACCTTTCTTCGATTCAGATAACGATGAAAGAACATATACAGAAAAAGGAGAAACTTATTCTCCATCATATAACTGGGGATATAATCCTAAAAATTATAATTGCTTAGAAGGATCTTATTCTTCTAATCCGTTTAAAGCAGATGTAAGAATTAAAGAATTTAAAAATCTTGTTAAAGCATATGCTGATAATGATATTAGAATAATCATGGATGTTGTTTATAATCACGTATCAGGTGTATCTACAAACGCTTTTAGTAAGGTCATGCCAAAATATTATTTTAGATACGATGATGAAGGTGGATTAATTGACGATACTGGATGTAGTAATACAATTAATTCATCAAGATTTATGGTTAGTAAATTTATTGTTAATTCTGTATGTTTTTGGGCTAAAGAATACAATATTAAAGGTTTTAGATTTGATTTAATGGGAGTTCTTGAAACTTCAACTTTAAGAGAAGTAAAAGACGCATTATACGATATCGATCCTGAAATTGTGGTTTATGGAGAAGGGTGGACTGGTGGAGGAAGTCATTCCAGTAGTCCTGCTGATACATATAATATTTATTCAAAATTACAAGATAACGGAAAAGGTAGCGTTGGTTCTTTTAATGATTGTTATAGAGACGGCATGAAAGGAAATACAACTTATGCAGATGTAACTCCAAGTGGAGGATTTATGAATGCATACAATCCTAGTGATGATGAAATTTGGAATAGCTCAACTGGAATGATCGGTCAAAATAGAAGTAGAAGCCAAGCTGGATTAACTACTCCTGCAAATATGACTGTAAATTATTTAAGTTGTCATGATAATTACACTTTATACGATCAAATGAATTATCTATTAAATGGTGTTAAGAATTGTGATAAAGAAAATAAAAATGCTAAAGAAGCAACTTTAGCAAGTCAAGTTAACTCTTTGATGAGTGAAGGTATCGCCTTTATTAATGGTGGTGAAGAAATTTTTAGAACTAAAATCATTAGAAGCGATGATGAAAATTTTGATGAATTTGTTGAAAGTTATAAAAAGGTTAGTAACGAAACTTCTAGTTGGATTGAAGGTGATGGAATTAAAATTGATGACGACACTTGGTTAGTAAGAAATTCATATAAATACGGTGATAGTGTAAATGGATTTGATTATTCTAGAAAAGTCGATAACTATGAATATTTTGTTAAATTTAAAGAAGCTATTAAGTTACGTAAAGAGTCTTACGGAACTTATTTAGGATTATCTCAAGAAAATATTGAAAGCAATGTTACTTGTTTAGGTGGAAGTGCGGTCGGTGGCGCTTTTAA
Organism: Lachnospiraceae bacterium GAM79; assembly: GCA_963619035.1. Lineage (GTDB taxonomy): Bacteria > Bacillota_I > Bacilli_A > RFN20 > CAG-826 > Onthovivens. The sequence continues at coordinate 8,783 of CAVEUC010000014.1, read as the reverse complement.
AGACAGTAATAACAATAAAAGAATTGTAATCACAAGTGGAAGAAAAAAAGGTGCTTTAAATAATATTAGTGAAGAATTTCAAGGCGAATACAAAGTCGTCTATTGTTCTAGTTCTAGACTTAGTGTAGGAAGTAGCTATACAGTTTATTCTTCTACGGGAATCGACAACACTTTTGAAACATTAGTTTTAGAAAAAGCAAATTGAGGTATATTTTATGAAATATAGATTACTTAAATTAACATTATTATCATTTACTTCTTTTACTCTTTTCGGATGTAATGGCACTAAAGATACAATTGATCCTGATAATAAGGATAATAATGATAATACGGATAATAATGATAATGATGATGAAAATTTTGATTTTGAAGAAGATAAGCCAAGCGATATGACAGGTTACTATACAATAAGATTTGATAGTAATGGTGGAACAAAAATTAAGAATCAATATGTTAAAAAAGATGGATTAGCGAGTGAACCTACTGCTCCAACAAATAAAGAATTAATATTTGATGGATGGTATCTTTCTAATAATTTTGTTAAGAAGTTTGACTTTAGTACAAAAATTACTACAGATTACTTCTTGTTTGCTAAGTGGAGTGAAAAAACTGATGGAGGTGATGTAGTTCCTCCTGATGGTGATGATAAAACTAATCACTCTCCTGAAGGAGCAACGTTAGTTGATTGGTATATTGTAGGAAGCGGATCTTTATTTACTAAAGAATGGAGTGTTGATGGAGGAGTTCAACTTTATTCTAATCCTACTGGAACTGACTTAGCATGTATTTTAAATTTAACTATTAAAGAAGGTGACATATTTAAAATCAAAGATAACGATTCAATTTGGATTGGATATAGCTCTGTTGATTCTTATAACGATCCATCTAATTTAGGATTGAATAATTTTTCTAGTGATGCTGATGATAATTTTGTTTGTAATATCACTTCATCTTATAACATTTATTTAAATGAAAAAGATGGTAATAAAAACATATGGATTGCTGGCGCTAATTAAAGGAGATAAGGATGAAAAAAGGTTTTATATTTTTAATTTCAGGAATGATGCTTTTAACGGGTTGTAACACTGTTAAATATGTTGATGGAACATGGACTATTACTTTTGATTCTAATGGAGGTAGTGCTGTCGATGCTATTACTATAACAAATGGTGAAGTTGCAACTAAACCTAGCGATCCAATAAAAGAAAATTATACTTTTGTTTCTTGGTACTCAGATTCTTATTTAACTGTTCCTTTTGATTGGAGTAAACAAATTACATCTGATTGGAAACTTTACGCTTCATGGAAAGAAAATAAAAAGGATGATGGCGGAAATACTGACGGAGGAAATACCGATAAAGATCCAGACACTGGTGGTGGAGATTCAGATGGTGGTAATACTGATGGAGGTGACACTGGAGGAGGTGATTCCAGTGGAGGAAACACAGATGGCGGAGATACTGGAGGAGATGATTCTGATAAAGAAACTAGTAAAAAAGGTCACGGACCAGATAATTCTACTTTAGTCAGTTGGTATATTGTCGGAAGTGGTTCTTTATTCGCTAACGAATGGAGTGTTGATGGAGGGATTCAACTTTATTCAAATCCAAGCAATTCTGAAGATAAAGGATGTATTTTATCAATTACATTTGAAGTAGGTGACATTTTTAAGGTTACTAACGGAAGTGATATTTGGTTTGGTTATGAGAAAGTGAATACTTATTCTTCTTCGGCTAATAAAGGTATTACTAATTTCGTTGGTGAAGATGATGGATATGGTTCTAGCAATTTTAAATGTAGTATTGGAGGAACTTATGATATGTATATTAACGGAAGCGGTGTATTTTGGATTCAAGATGCTGTTAATTAATTAGGTAAAATTATGAAAAGTAGAAAAATATTATTAGCACTAAACTTATTATCATTACCTTTTATTGTAACTGGATGTGAAAAAGTTTATATATATTCGGCTGTTTATACAGTTTCATTAAACACATGTGGAGGAATCTTATCTTTATCAACTAGTCTAAGTGGAAATGATGGAGAAACTATCGATTTAAGCAATTATACTCCTGTTAAATACGGTTATTCATTTTTAGGATGGTCAACCAAATATATTAAAGATACAAATAGTGGGGATAGTGAATCATTAATTAGTCATAATAAATTCACGATTAATAAAGATAATGCAACTTTATATGCGACTTATTCAAAACAAAGTGGACAAGAGCACACACAAAAAGAAGTTGATGCATATATGGCTCAATTAGCTGAAACAAGTCAAAAAGACCACTTATATGTTCATTATTATAGATTTTCTAATACAAAAGAAGATTATAATGATTGGGATGTATGGTGTTGGCCTTATAGACCAAAAGAAGGAGAAGGAGCTAGATTTGATTGGGTTGGTAGAACGCAATCTAGTGATCACCTTTCAGCATCAGGTGATGCGGTTGTTGATAATTTCGGTGGAACAGTTGCTGATATCGATTTAACTAAAACTTACGATGGAGGTACTAGTAATTCTGGTCATAGTATCGGAGGTACAGAAGTTTCTTTTTATTCAGATGCAGAAAAAACTAAATTAGATACTAAAGTCGGAATTCAAATTGTATATTCTGAAGCAAGAAAATCATCTGCTTCATCTTTTTGGAAAAATGATGGTGGTAATGTATATCTTACTTTAGATAATTCTGACATGGTTTCTACAATTGAAACTAGCGATGGAGGTAGTGCGTATCACGTATTTTTAATGCAAGATAAAGTCGGCACACCAAAACCTACACCAATAACTGAAATTGTAGATCCTTACGAAAAAGATGACGGAACAAATACAACTGATAAAGCGGAATATCAAAACGCTATTTGGACTGATAAAGAAAAGATGAAAACCGCAAAAGACTGGGTAGATAGTGTAGGTGTCGGTTATCAAATTATGGTTTCAAGTTTTGCCGATAGTGATGGAGATGGGTTTGGTGATATTTATGGTATCACTCAAAAATTAAGCTATTTAAATGATTTAGGTGTAAAAGCTTTATGGCTTACTCCTATTCAATTATCTGATTCATATCATGGATATGATATTTCAGATTATACTCAAGTTGATCCTAAGTTTGGAAGTAAGAATTCTCCTAATACAAAAGATGGAGAAGTTACTTCTTCAAGTGCGATGGAAGATTATAAAGATTTAATAGCTGAAGCTCATAAATTAGGTATTAAAGTTATTATGGATTTAGTATTGAATCATACATCAACATCTAATACTTGGTTTAGTAAAAGCGCATCTTTAGAAGATGAATATAGAGGTTTTTATCAATGGGGAAATCACGTCAAGAATTCTAATATTAATGAAAAGAATTGCTGGTATCCTTATGGAGATCACGATTATTCATATTATGCAAAATTTGGTAGTTCAATGCCTGAACTTAATTATTCTTATCAATCTACACGTGACGCAGTTGAAGAGATGTCTTTAAAATGGTGTTCAATAGGTGTAGATGGATTTAGACTTGACGCTGTTAAACATATTTATATGTTAGATGAAATTGGTGTTAATTCTTATACGAATGACACTACGATTTCAGATACTTCAACTAGTGGAGATTATTCAAGTGATTTAACTAAGAATTTAAATTTCTTTAAAGAATTAAATTATGTTATTAAAACCAGTTATCCTAATGCTTTCTTTGTAGGAGAAAACTTCGATGGTCACGCATATCACGTAGCTCCATATTATGAAGGTTTCGATTCTATGTTTGATTTCTATACATATTATCAGTTAACTAATTTAGCTTCATCAAGTTACAATAATAATGGATACTATCAAGCATCTAAATTTATGAATAGCGGTTCCACTTGGTCATCAACTAGCGATTCATCGATTAAAAATGGTAGTAAAGAATATTCTGTAATCGATGGTAAATATGGGTGGAATTTGACTGATATTTATAAAGCTTACGATACTTTTAGAGGGGATAAAGCCTTACCTGGATCATTTACTTCAAATCATGATATCGCTAGAACAATAAATAGAATTGCAGGTAGTTTAGGAAGTAATTACGAAATTGAAAAACAAGGGAATATTACTGCTTCAAATTATGAAGCGTTAAATAAAAAAGCAACACTAGCTAAAATTGCTACAATATTGCTTCCTGGTTGTAGTTGGGTATATTATGGTGATGAACTTGGAATGACTGGTAATTTTGATTCAGGAAAAGATTCTACTTCTGATTATTCAGATTTAGCATATCGTCAACCAATGAAACGGAAACAAGGTGGAGTAGTAGGAGATGATTCGTTTACTACTGGATATAATATCACTGGAAGTTCAGCGACTGTTAAGTGGGATGATATTAATTCTTCAACATTAGTTAAAGATGCATCCACTCAAGTTGAAGATAGTAATTCAACATATAACATTATTAAAAAAGCTATTGAATTTAAAAATAATAATCCTGAATTAATTAGTGGAACATTTAGTAATGATTCTTCTAGTGGATATGTACTGAAATGGAAAATTACTAAAGATAGTAAAGAATTCCATATATCTATAGATTTTAAAAATAATAACGTAACCATTACAGGAAGCGACACATTAACAATTAACTTATAAATAAAAAGGTATCCGTTTGGATACCTTTTTGATTGTTATTTTTAATTATTACCAAGCCATTGCTCTAACATAAAGAGCGTAATGACCTTGTGAATTTGTATAGATATAGAATGTTAACATTACTTCCTTACCTTCAAATTCAGGTGTGAATTCGAAGTCTAAATTAGAAGCGTTTTCGTATGTATCGTCACCTAAATAGAAAGTACATGTTCCCCATCCATCAGCTGACTCTTCGTTAAGGCTAACTTCAAAACCTTCAAGGCAACAGTTGTTTTTAATTGTTTCTTTAATTGTTGCAACATCAGCATCAGCTCCAAAATCGTAATTAATAGTATAGTTATTATCTGAATCTAAACCAGCTGTTACACTATAACCTTTTTCATTAAGGATAGTAACAATACTATCGATTGTTGATTCTTCTGTATATGATAATGCTTTTTTAGCAGTAACTACACATGTTGTTGTTAAAGTTTCACCATTAACTACAATTGAAGCAGTGATAGTAGCAGTTGTACCAGCTTCACAATCTTCAGCAACTGTTACAACACCATTATTATCAACAGTAATTTTTCCTGTTGTATCGGATGAAGTAAATGTAACATCACCTGAAATCATATTCTTATTTAAAGTTAATGAAGTTGTTTGTCCAATTGCTGCAACTACTTCGCTTTCTTCGAAATTAAATTCTGCTTCGTGTTCTTCTTGAGTACCGTAGTGAATAAAGATATGAGTTTCACCGATTCCAGTATCTTCATTACTATATCCACTTAAAGTAACACCGACTTTACCATTTGGATCTTCATAGACGGTATTACCGTAGTCATCGTAATATCTATACCAACCAGCGTCAGTTAAAATCTTTTCGTAAGCTTCATATGTTCCGTAATCTTCATCGTAGAAAGTGATATAAACACCTGTTTCTTGTTTTGCAAGTGCTCTAGCTGCTTCTTCGATTTCTTCATCAGTTGAGTATTCACCAATTCCATCATAATCATCTGGCCATTCTTTCATATCTTCAATATAATATGCAACTCTTCCTTCGAAATATTCTTGACCTCTAATTTCGTATTTCATATCTTTATCACTTACTGAAATACTATCATCTGGTAATGTAGGAACAGTTACGTCTGTGATTCCGTATAAAGAAGAAAGAGTAGAACTGATTACTTGTGTTGGCCAAGATTTTGAGAATGTACTTGTAGGGGTAGTAAGTTCAATCGATACTTGGAATGCACTATATGACATTGTGTCCCAATCGTAAGAATAAGCAGTATCAATAGCGATTGTTTCTTCCCAGTTAACATATTTCCAAGTTTCAGCATCTTGACTTAAAATTTCATCTAATTCATATGTGTAGTCCCATGGGCTAAAATCTTCATCAAGATCAGAAGATTCAATGTAATAAATTCCATGTTTTTGATAAACAGTATAAGTTCCGCCTTCAGCAATTTCAAATTCTGGAACTGCAACACCTGTTTTTTCTTCGATTTTGTTTGTAACTTCAGTTGGCCATGAAGAATATTCAGTTGTTTTTGGTGTATACATGAAGTAGAAGTTATTACCTTGTAAGTAATACAAAGATGCAGTTATAGTAGCCCCATCACTAAGAGTTTTAGTTAAATAGTAACTATCGTATTCTTTACTTAAAGCTTTATTTAATGTGAATCCATCAGCAATTAATAATTTTGAATATGATTCTGCTAAATCTACAGTATATATATCTTGAAGTACAAGAATATTGCTATTCTCAGAACTTGCACCTACAGCATATGTTGCACCTAATTCGACAAATGGAAGAGAAGTGGTTAATACATAATCGATTACTTCTGCATCATCTTCATCCCAAGCAGTTGCTCCGTTACCTTTAGCATCTGAATCATTAAAAATATTAATAACGTTACAGGATGGAATTGTATCTCCTCCCATTGATTCATATGATTCTTGGAAATAATAAACCATATCGTAACCGACTGATTTATCTTCTGAACTCTTTGTTAATTCAACAAATTCAGTACCGTTACTATCAGTTTGGAAAATAGATCCGCTATATGGAGTAATTGCTCTCCAACCAGCATCTTCTAAGTCGTATGCGTATTCTTTAATTGTAAATTCAGTAGCTTCATCAGTAATTTGTAAAAACCAATTGCCATTTGAATCTGATTGTTCTTCAACAGTGATATTGCCTACGAATTTACCACTTACTGAAGGTAATACATCGCCACAGTATTCTCTTAATAATTCTTTTTGTTCTTCTGTCCAAATAGAAGTCTCTTCAGGGTCAACAGGGGTAACTGGTGTATCTCCTCCATCTCCTGAATCAGGTGGAGTGACTGTATTACAACTTGCAAGTGCAAGTGCACTTAACGTTAATGCAACAATTTTACTTTTTTTCATAATAATCTCCTTATTTAAGTGTAAAAATTTTATATCTCAGTAAAAAAAATAAAATAAAATATATGAAATCTTAATTTAAATTTAATATTGAAAAAAATAATAGATAGATGATGTAAACGCTTTCATATAAAAAAACTATTACAAAAAAATTTAAAATTTGAAATAATTTTAAAGTAAAAAATATTAGACACTAACTGTCGTTTCTCTATTGTCTGACTGAGAAACATCGTTAGTGTCTTTTTTTTAAATTTGAAGGGGAGAAAGTATGAAATCGGAAAATTATTTAAAAGAAGAAAAAATAGGTAAATTGATATTAAAATTTTCAATACCTTGTATTTTATCTTTATTAGTGAGTGCTCTATACAATATTGTTGATCAAATATTTATTGGTAACTCAAATGAAGGTGCATTAGGAAATACTGCTACAACAATCGTATTTCCTTTAACTGTTATCGCATTAGCGTTTGCATTGATGTTAGGAGATGGTGCAGCAGCATATATGTCTTTATGTTTAGGAAAAGGAGAAAAAGAAAAGATATCTAAAACTGTAGGATTATCAATATTATTATCTTTTATTATATCTATAATTTTTTATGCTATATGTTTTCCTTTATTAGATCAAATATTAAGTTTATTTGGTGCTAAAACTGCTGAATCATTAACTAAAGCTCATGAATATGGATTCATAATTGTAATTGGTTTCCCTTTTTATATTATGATGAATACAATGAATTCGATTATTAGAGCTGATGGATCACCTAAAATAGCTATGACTTCAATGTTAGCTGGTGCTTTAACTAATGTCGTTTTAGATGCAATTATGATTTTAGTATTAAACTGGGGATTAAAAGGAGCAGCATTAGCTACTATTATCGGTCAAATCGTCTCATTTATTATTTCATTTGCTTATTTATTTAAAACTAAAACATTCAAATTAAACATTAAAGATTTTATTATTGATTGGAAGTGTTTATTAGAAGTATTAAAATTAGGTTTTTCATCATTTTTAACTCAAATTTCTATAGTTATTATTTCAGTTGTTAGTATGAATAGCTTAGCAAAATATGGTGCTAGTTCAAAATATGGAATCAATGATCCTCAAGCGATTGTAGGAGTTATAATGAAAGTATTTACTATAGTTATTAATATCGCTGTAGGAATCGCAGCTGGAGCTCAACCTGTCATAGGATATAATTATGGAGCTAAAGAATATAAAAGAGTTAAAAAAGGTTATTATATTATTTTAATATCTACTTCAATAGTAGGTTTAATCGCTACTATTTTATTTCAATCAATTCCTAGACAAATAGTAGGATTATTTGGTGCTAATACAACTAATAAAGATTTATATTATGAATTTGGAGAACTTACTACAAGAATATATTTAATGCTTATTGTTTTTACTTGTATTCAAAAAGTATCTTCAATATTCCTTCAATCGATATCTTCTCCAATTAAAGCAACTTTATTATCTTTAACAAGAGATGTTATCTGCTTTGTTCCTTTAACAATTTGTTTACCAATGGCTTTAGGTATAGAAGGTGTTTTATGGGCTGCTCCTATTTCTGATGGAATTAGTATGATATTAACAGTTATATTTATCGTTATTGAATTTAAGAAAATGGATAAAGCTAGTTTAGTCGAAAATAAGAATTTAAATAATGAAAATATTGTAAATGCTGATTCTAATATTTAATCTAAAATTATTTGTTTTAATGGTGTTTACACATCAAAAAATAGTTTGTTTGATTTCATAAAATTTTAAACAGTTTACTAA
>CAVEUC010000013.1:0-28298 GCA_963619035.1 Lachnospiraceae bacterium GAM79 | reverse complement strand
AATGGCGTCCTTAAGCAGATTCGAACTGCTGACCTATCGCTTAGGAGGCGATCGCTCTATCCAACTGAGCTATAAGGACGTAGTTTAATTATACTATTTTCGTAATGATTTGTTTAATTTATTAATAAAAAATGGTAAAATCTATACGTTTTTGGAGTTATTTATGAAAAAGTTATTAATGATATTCGTTTCATCTATTCTTGCTGGATTCTGTATCACATTTGGTGCTACAGGATACTTAATGTGTTTAAGTTTAGGTAACAGTGAATTTGGAGCTAAAATAGTTGGTTCATTTATATTCTGTATAGGCTTATTTACAATTATTCATTTTGATTTATGGTTATATACTGGTAAGGTTGGTTATATCTTTAACAATAAACCTATATTTTTATTAGATTGTTTAGTTTCTTTTATAGGTAATGTATTAGGGTCTTTAGCTTTATCTTCAATTATTAAACTTACTTCTATAAGTTCTAAATTAGAAACAGTTGCTGTTGATATCGTAAATAATAAAATGTCATCTTCATGGTATTCTATACTAATTATGTCTATACTTTGTGGAATGATGATCTATTTAGCTGTTGAAGGTCATAAAAGATGTAAATATAACTTTGGGAAAGTATTATTTGCATTTATGCCTATTATATTATTCATTATAGAAGGTTTTGAACACGTTATAGCTAATGTTACTTACTTTACATATGCAGGATTTTTTAATCCGATGATGATTTTATATTTCTTCTTAATGTTTATAGGTAATGCAATAGGATCGATTATATTAGATAGTTTATTAAAACTTATTAAAAAATTAACTCCTATTGAAGATAAAAAAGAATAGGGATTTCATATAGTTTTTTAGAAACTAAAGTCAAATAAGGTGATGCTATCATCATCTTTTAAGTTATCTAAAACACCTATTTTTTCTAAATCTTTTAAGTTGGTAGAATTGATTCCACCTCTTTTTTCTAAATCTTTTTTAGATGTAAAAGGTACTTTTCTAGCATTGATTATCGATTGAGATGCAGCTTCACCAAAACCTGCTAAAACTTTAAATGGAGGTATTAAAGCATTATTTTCATGATCTACAATAAATTCTTTGCTATCTGATTTATATAAATCAATATTTAAAAATTTATAACCTCTTTCAGCCATTTCTAAAGCAACTTTTAAACATTCTAAAATATCACCGTCTTTTTTAGAGAAAGCGTTATTTACATCTCTTGCACTCTTCTTTTCTTGAAGTTCTACAATTCTAGCATGTATTGCATCAATTCCTTTAACCATTGCAACAATATCATAATCATCAGCTCTTAAAGTGAAGAACGAAGCATAAAATTCAAGTGGATGATAAACTTTAAAATATCCAACACGAAGAGCCATAATAACATAAGCACAAGCGTGGCCTCTAGGGAATAAATATTGAATCTTTTCACATGCTTGAATATAAAATTCAGGAACTCCCTTACTTCTCATCAATTCAATATATTCAGGTGTTAAATGTTTATCTTTCTTTCTAACTAACTCCATGATTTTAAAAGCATCGAGATTAGGTACACCCATTCTTATTAAATAAGTCATAATATCATCACGACATCCAATAACATCTTGAAGCGTTACTAATCCTTGTTTAATCAAGTCTTGTTGGTTATTACCGTAAACGTCAGTTCCGTGAGTTAATCCAGAAATAATAAGTAAATCATTAAACGTTCTAGGCATTGTCTCCCTTAAAACTTGTCTTGTATTTTCTGTACCAAATTCAGGTAGACCAATAGCACCATTATCAGGTTTCATGTATTTATGTTGCATATTTAAAGCTTCATCACTTGTAAATAACGATAAAACTTTTGGATCTCTTAAAGGAATATCTTTTGTATCCATATGAGTTAATGTTGTAAGCATCTTTAAAGCTTGAGGATCGACATGTCCTAACATATCAAGTTTTAAAATAGTATCGTGGATACTACCGAAATCAAAGTGTGTAGTTTTCCATGCAGCAGTTGTATCTCCTGCAGGATATTGAATTGGACAGAAGTCATAAACTTCATTAGCTCTAGGAATAACGACAATTCCTCCAGGGTGTTGACCAGTAGTTCTTTTTACTTCGGTGCAACCATAAGCTAAAGCGGCTGTCCAAGCTGTTCTTTTTTTAATTCCAAATGATTCAAAATAATTTTTGACATAACCATACGCTGTTTTAAATTGAACTGCACCGATTGTACCAGCTCTATAAACTTTATCTTCACCTAATAAATCTTTTGTAAATCCGTGAGCTGTTGCTTGGAAATCTGTAGGGAAATTTAAATCTATATCAGGAACTTTATCAGCATTAAATCCTAAGAATGTTTCAAAAGGAATATCTTGTCCATCTCCAATCATATTTTCTCCGCATTCTGGACATTTTTTATCAGGTAAATCAAAACCAGATTTATATTTTCCTCTATCTTCTATAAATTCAACGTGTTTACATTTTGGACATCTATAATGAGGTGGAAGAGGATTAACCTCTGTAATTTTAGCCATAGTAGCTGCAAAACTACTTCCAACAGATCCTCTAGATCCAACAATATATCCTGCTTCATTTGTTCTTTTAACTAATTCATAAGCAATATAATATGTGACGGCGTATCCATGGTCAATAATACCATCAAGTTCTCGTTTTAAACGTTTTTCAATTAATTCTGGTAAAGGATCTCCGTATAATTCATGAGCCGTGTTATAACATAAATTTCTTAAATTAACATCACAATTATCGATTGTAGGAGTAGCAAGTTCAGTTGGAACAGCATTAAATGTCTCAATTAAATCGTTGATTTTATTTGTATTTGTAACAACATATTCATAAGCTTTATCTTTACCAAGCCATTCAAAGCAATCGAGCATTTCTTGTGTTGTTCTAAAATGTTGATCAGGATTTGGATAATAATCATTAACATTATCTTTTTTTAAATGGCTTAAAGGATGGAATGTTCCACCAACTCCACTACTTTCAATATAAATATCTCTATATTTTTTATCGCTAGGATTTAAATAATGGCAATCTCCAGTAGCACAAATTAATTTATTTTTACTTTCACAGGCTTTAATAATATCTAATATATTTTTCTTTAAATCATCTAAACTATTAACAGTTCCATTATTCACTAAATATGAATAATTTTCTAATGGTTGTAATTCTACATAATCATAAAAATCTAAAGCATCATAAAGTGCCTTACTACTTCTTCTAAATGCACAATAAAAAATTTCTCCATTTGCACAAGCACTACCAATTAATAATCCCTCTTTATATTTTTCTAATAAAGATCTTGGTGTGAATGGTTTAACTCCCATATGTTCTGTATGAGAAAAAGATATGATTTTATATAGATTTTTTAATCCTACTTTATTTTGAGCTAATACAGTAATGTGAGTTCCTCCTCTATTCCAGTGTTTTAAAAACACATCTTCAATAGGAAGTTTTTCTAAATCAAATAGATTATAATTTTCTTTACCTAATTTTTTAATTAAAGCAGGTTGACAAGCTAACCAAGCATCACCTAAAACTTGAGCATCGTAATCAGCTCTATGAGCGCTTTCTTCATCATAAACAACATCAAATCTTTTACAAAAAGCACCTAAACTGTGTTTAACATTTTCAGGATTTAAAAATCTAGAAATTTGAAGAGTATCGATTGCACTGCTTTTTAAAGACCCAAAACCATTTTCTTCCATTTCTTTACTTAACATATTGTAGTCGAATTCAATGTTATGAGAAATAATAATACAACCTTCAATAAACTTTAAAAATGATGGTAAAACATCTTTAATTTTTGGACAATCCTTTACTAATTCGTTTGTAATTCTAGTTTTACTAGCGATGAAATCATTAATTTCTACTCCCGGATTGACAAGTTGATCAAAACGTTCAACATTCATTCCATTAACAAATTTAACAGCACCGATTTCAGTGATGTGATCATATCTAATATTAAGACCAGTAGATTCTAAGTCGAAACATACGATTGGAACCTTTTTTAAATCGACGTTTGTCGGATTAATTGATCCTTTAAAATAGTCGTCAATCATATAAAGTTCAGAACCATAGATGATTTTAATTTTATATTTAAAACTTGCATCTTGAGCTTCAGGAAAAGCTTGAACAACTCCGTGATCTGTAACAGCAATAGCTTTATGACCAAAATGAGTTGCTAATTCACAATATTTTCCAATTTTTGTAAGTCCATCCATATCAGACATATTAGTATGTAAATGAAGCTCAACTCTTTTAACTTCAGCATTATCTTCTCTTAAAGGATCGTCAGGTAATAAATAAAGATTATGAATAACAACATAGATGTCGTTATTTTTATATTTATCAGTATCTATTTTTCCTAAAATACGTATGTTTTTCCCAACCGAAACGCTGTTTAAAACAGCTTCTTTTGTCGTTCCAGGTTTTACTATAAATTTAGCATATATTGCATCTTCTTCATCAGCGATTAAAATAGTTGAAATTATAAACCCTTTTTTAGTTTCCTTATTTTCAATTTCAAAAACTTTACCATTAATATCAATTGCACCACTATTTGTATCTAATTCTTTAATTGTTTTATTAACGTAATCGTCACTTTTTTTATAGAGTTCTTTTCTTTTTCTATCTTCAACCATCTTATTATAGTTATCAATAACATCTTGAACTACTCTATTTTCAGCTTCTTCCTTATCTTTTAAAAATTCTTTATTTATTTCTTCATCAAAAACTTTCTTTTCTTCAACTTTATTTTCAACTTCTTTTTGCTCTTCTTTTTTTCTATTATCAACAACTAAAAAATTATAACTAATCAAAGATAAAATAGAATTCATATCTTCAGCAAAAGTTTTAATATCACTATCTTTTAATTTTCCTGCTAAATAAATATTGTTATTTTTAACTTCAATATTTTGATCGTACTCAGTAAAATGTAAAGCAAAATATTTCCTTTTAACTAAATCAATAACATCATCGCTTGTAGGTTTTATAGAATAATTAAAATAAAATACATAAGAATAATTAGTGATGTTATTTAATCCATCTAAAAATTCTTCTAATAAATCATATTTCCAAGGTGTATCTTTTTTAATATTATATATAAACGAATTTTTATCGACTTTAGATTTTGAAATGGATGTAAAATCCATATCGAAATCTTCATAATTTTCTATTTTTATCGACTTTAAAAATCTTACAATTTTGCTATCTTCATTAATCATAAATATTAAAATAATTTAATGATATCCATAATAAATATCACAATAGCTAAAGCAAATAAAAGACCTAATCCAACATAACTTACAATTGATTTAACCTTTTGAGGAATTCTCCAAGTTACATATTCAGTATGAGTTTCATCTCCAACAGAAATAACTTGTTCTTCTTTTACCGCATTAACTTCACTTCCATTTTGAGTTGAAATATTATTTTCGTTAGATTTAATTTCTTTTTTAACTGCAACTTTATATTTTCTCTTTTTAATACCGTTAACAATACCTTCAATAATTTCAACTAAAATTTGCCATCCATCTAATCCTGGGAATGGTAAAAGATTAAATAATGCTAAATTAACACTAATCATTGCCCAGTTATATAAATAAATATAGAAAGGATTATTAATTAATTGAGATGTTGTAACACTCATTATAGCAACAGGTCCACCTACAGAATCCCATCCTTGCCCAATTAAAAGTTTCCCTAAAGCTTGAGAAATCATACTACAACTTTTAACCCATAAGCTTCCTGCTTCTTTAAATGAAGACCATCCTAACCAATATGTATATTGATACATATTAAAGTTGAAAGAAGTTAAAGATTCATTTTCAAAATATGGTTTTAATGTAGCAGAGTATAATGTTTTATTTTGGTAACCTCTGATAGAAAGAAGTTTTTCACCAGTTATTTTATTATTATAATCACTAGAAAAACTCATATATTCTAAACTTGAATCATCTTTTAATATAGGCAAATAAACATTAGTTAAATCTTCACTGTAATCAACATATTTTCCACTATTTGAATATTTAAAATCTTTAAAATCTGTTGTATTGTATTTGGCTGCTTTATAAAATCTAAAATATAATGAATAATCGATATTATTAATACCAAAATTAGAAGTATCCATTCCTAAAATATAATAATTAGTTTCTCCTCCAACTGTTAATTCATATGGTTTTAATGTAAATTTTGATAAATCATCATAATCACTAGATTGAACAAAAACATTTAAAACAACAGCTTTTCCGTTATAAGTATATGAAATATTTCTTGTTTCAAATTGATAAAATTCTTCACTTCTAAAAGAAGATCCTAAGCTATTATCAACATTGAATTTTTCTAAATCTGTAATTTCTACGCCACTTTCATCGTAAACTACTAATTGTGATTGATTAGTTTCGTAAGCTTTTCCACTATAATCTAAAATTGTTCCGTAAGTGTCGTAATGTGGGAAACAGCTACAGGCAATAAAGAAAACTACATAAGCTAAAACAAAATTCATAAAAATTCCAGCGCCGAAAATAATATATCTTTTCCAACGTGAAATTCCTTGAATACTACGAGATTTTGGAATAGCAACTCCATCAGGAAGTTCATCTCCTTCTTCTCCATACATTGCAACATATCCTCCAAGAGGAACGATACCGATCGAGAATTTTGTCTCACCAGTTTTTCTTTTAATCTTTACGATTTTAGGTCCAAAGCCAATAGAAAAATCACTACAATAAACTTTAAAGCTTTTTGCAGCGATAAAATGTCCTAATTCATGAATTGTAACAAGAAGACCTAACCCTACAAAAAAGAGCAATATACCTAACCAAGTATTTGGATTTGACCATTGAATTAAAAAATTAGTTCTCATTTAGTTTTTCCTTCTCAATTAAATATTTAATTGCCTTTCTCGCTTGCCTATCACTTACTATTAATTCATTAATAGTAACTTTATTTTTAAATTTGCAATTACTCATAATTTTATCAATATTTCGTTTAATATCAATATATTTAATCTTATCGTTCAAAAATAAGTTTACTAACTCTTCATCGATTGCATTAAGAATTACACCTGTATTTCCTTTTTTCTCTATAACAACTTTTGAATAATTAATTAAATCAAATTTTTGATAATCCATTTTTTTAAGATTTTTATCAATTTTAGTAACTTCTTTAATATCACTTAAGTCAATATCTAATTTAAAAGCTTTAGAAAGAGCATATTTAATCGGATTTTCCATGGTTGGATTATATTCACATTCTTTAATTCTTCCGTCTTTAAAAACAACTAACCCATGGATTAAACTTCTTCTATCTACTAAAACATCTAACTTTTCAAAAGGAACATTAAAAAGATAATAAGCTTCAATTAATTCAAAACATTTATTCATCATCGTAGAAGAATCGATGGTAATTCTTTTTCCCATTCTCCATGTAGGGTGATTTAAAGCTTTTTCTTTTGTTATATTTTTAAATTCTTCTTTGTCTAATTCGAAAAATGGTCCACCACTTGCAGTTATAATTATTTTTTCAACATCTTCTATATTTTCGTTCTCTAAACATTTACATATAGCAACATGTTCACTATCAATTGGTATGAGTTTTCCGCTTGTTTTTAAAATTTCTTTAATAATTTCTCCACCAGTAACTAAACTTTCTTTATTAGCTAAAAGTAAAATTTTATCTTGTTTCAAAGATTTTACTGAAGGCATAAATCCACTAAAACCACTTAAAGCATTTATTAAAATATCATAATTTAAATAATCTTGTAGTTTTAAGTACGAATCTTCTCCATAAAAAAATTGAATATTTTTATATAATGATTTATATAAAAAATAATCTTTTTCATTTTTAAAAGAAACTGCTAAAGGATGATATTTATTAATCAAATAATCGACATTAGTTGCATCGTTTCCAATTGAAAAACCAACGATTTCCCAATCGTTTTTAAAATTATTTAAACTTGATAGTGTTGTTTTTCCTATCGAGCCATTAATTCCTAATAGTATAATCTTCATTTTTATTTAGAAAAAGTCGATATGTATTTTAATAATTCATTAAAGAAAGGAATGATAAGACCTAATAAAATCGATGTAATTAAAACGCTATCTACTCTATCAAGAATTCCGCCATGACTTTGCAAAATTTTACCAAAATCCTTAATTTGATAACCTCTTTTTACGGAAGAGAATAATAAATCTCCTAATGTAGATAATAAAGGCATAAAAAGACTAATTATTACAATTAAATACCAGTGATCTTTATTCAATAATCCATATACTAAATCGTGACCTGTAAAAATTAAAGCAAAGCCAAAACTAATAGTTACTGCTACACTAAATACAATTCCACCTATGAATCCTTCAATTGTTTTCTTAGGAGAAATATTTGGACATAATTGATGTTTTCCAAACAACATACCAATAATATAAGCTCCAGTATCACACATAATCGTTCCAAGTACTGTATAAATAAGTAAGCAAGCTGATTCCCCATATTTAAACCATGGATCTTTTATTTTATCTGTTAAATATTCAAGTCGACTTGTTTGCTCAGCAGTTATTGTGCCAGCATTTTTTAAAGCTTCCAAAGCATTAATTTGATTATCTATTGCTGTAAATGGATATAGTCTTAAAAACATTAATGATTGATAGCCTAAAGAAACAATAAATAGCATTCCAATAAAATAAAAAGCATCATGTATTGTAAAATTTTTATCAATAAACACCATCAAAAACAAAAACACCATTGAAAAAGCAAATGCTGAAATTGAAATTGATGGGGAATTAAAGTCAGTGTATAAATCATATGTAAATAATTTATCAGGAGGTCTTGTAACATCGTATTGAAACGTCAAATACGCATCTAAAAGCCTTCTTGAAAATGTCCAATAGACTAAAATAATCATCATCAAATAAGCAAAAACAAATATAATATTTTTAAATTTCTTTTCGATTGATTGAGGAGCCTTACAAATTTCATGTGTTGAAATTACGGTTGCTAAAAATATTAAACACATGAATGCGTAATTTCCTAAAATGATACAAGGTAAAACAATTAAAGCTAGTATTATTCCAATAATAACACGATTTTTAAAAGATTTCTTCGCATCATCACTTATGTTGTTTACTTGAATTTGATGCCTATTATCCATTTAGATCGCCATTATTTCTGATTCTTTAACTTTAAATAAATCTTCAACAGTTTTGACGTATTTATCAGTTAATTTTTGAATTTCATTTTCTTCGTTTTTTCTAGTATCTTCAGTATATGTATCATCTTTTTTAACAGCATCGATTGCATCACGACGAATATTTCTAATTGCAACTTTACAATCTTCTCCATATACTTTAGCTTTTTTTACTAATTCTTTTCTTCTATCTTCAGTTAAAGCAGGAATATTTAATCTAATTTGTTTTCCATCAACAATTGGATTGATTCCAATATCACTACTATTTATAGCAGCAACTATCGTTTTGATATCTCCTTGATCATAAGGTATTACTAACAATTGTCTTGGTTCAGGAACTTTAATTGAAGCGATTGAAGTGATACTCATTTTTTCACCATAATAATCACATTCAATATTTTCTAATAAAGCTGCACTTGCTCTACCGGTTCTAAGTACTGAAAGATTTTCTTTAAAATTTTCAATAGCCTTTTGCATTCTTACTTCTGCATCATTTAAAACATCCATTTTATTTCTCCTTTATTGTTGTTCCTATATCTTTTCCTTCAATAGCATATATAAAATTATCTATATTTTCCATTGAAAAAACTTTCGTAACTATATTGTGCGTTGATAATAATTCAACCGCACTTCTATCCATGACCTTTAAATCAAGATCTAATACTTCTTTATAAGTTAAATCTTTTAAAAATTTAGCATCTTTAAATTGGCGAGGATCTTTATCATAAACTCCTTCAACACCATATTTTCCAGCTAATATACAATCAGCATCAAGTTCAATAGCTCTTTTAGCAGCGCATGTATCTGTTGTATAGAATGGTAATCCAATTCCTCCACCTAAAAGTACAACCTTATCTTCATAATCTTTCTTTGCACTGTTAGAATCGTATTTAATAGCAACATTTTCTACTTCTAACGCGCTATATAAAACATTAGGTACACCTTCTTTAGTCAATAAGCTTGAAATAGCTTTTAAATTGATAACTGTTCCTAACATTCCCATATAATCACCACTCACATGGTCTATACCATTTTCCTCAGCTATTCTTCCTCTAAAAATATTACCAGCTCCGATAACAACACCGACTTTAACATTGTTTTCGTATAGTTTTTTAATTAAAGAAACAATATCTTTAACTTTTTTTGGTGATAAAATTGAAAATGAGTTGCCATCAGCAATTGCTTCACCACTTAATTTTAAAATTACTTTTTTATACATTGTATCCATATAATATTATTATAAACAAAAAGGCACTAAAGTGCCTTATTTATTTTGTTAAAATTTCAATTATTTTGCTTGAGCCATGACTTCAGCTGCAAAATCATCTTTTCTCTTTTCAAGACCTTCGCCAACTTGGTAACGAACAAATCCTAAAACCTTATTATGTTTTTCAGTTAAAACTTGACCAACTGTCTTTCCTGGTTCTAATAAGTATTCTTGTTCAGCTAAGACAACTTCTTTTAAAACTTTGCTTACTTTACCTTTGACGATATTAGCTAAAGCAGCTTCAGGTTTATTAGCTAATTTTGGATCATTTTTACAAACTTCAGTTTGAACTTTTGTTTCAGCTTCAACAACATCACTTGGGATATCGCTAGTTAAAACATATTTTGGTGAATTAGCTGCAATTTGCATAGCTAAGCCTTTTGCTAATTCTGGATCAGCTGTTTCTAATTTTACGATAACAGCAATTTTTCCACCTTGGTGGATGTAAGAACCAATTCCTTGGCCTTCTTCTTTAGTAACAATATCAAATCTTCTAATTGTTAATTTTTCACCTAATTTAACAGCAGCATCGGTAAAATCAGCTTTAACAAGTTCATTAAGTGCTTCGACACTTGTTGGTTTTCCTTCTAAAGCTTTAGTACAGCAAACTTTAACTAATTCTTTAAATGGATCAGAATTTGCAACGAAATCAGTTTCACAGTTAACTTCACAAACACAAGCTGCACCACATTTTTCACATCCAACGACTAATGCTAAACCTTCAGCAGCGATTCTATCAGCTTTTTTTGCTTGTTTAGCAATTCCTTTTTCTCTAAGCCAATCAGATGCTTTATCAACGTCATTACCAGTAGCTTCTAATGCATGTTTACAATCCATCATGCCAGCTCCGGTTCTTTCTCTTAAGATTTTAATTAATTCAATATTGCTAGCCATTTATTATTCTCCTTTAGCTTCTTCAGCTTCCTTTTTAGGAGCTCTCTTAACTACTTTTTTAACTGGTTTTTCTTCAGTTTTTTCTTCTTTAGCTTCAGATGTTTCTTCTTTTCTACCAAATGCTTCTCTTCTTGCTTTTTCTCTTTCAAGTCTTTCTCTTTGCATTTCACGTCTTGCAGAAATTCTTAAAGCATTTTCTCTATCAGCTTGGCGAATAGCATCTTTCATAGTGACTTCTTCGCTTCCTTCATCTTTTGTATAAGCGAATTCTGGTAATCCACCTTTAGCTTCAACGATAGCATCGTTTAAGACGCCAATAAGTAATTTAACACTCTTATTTGCATCATCATTTCCTGGGATGACATAATCAATTCCATCAGGATCACAGTTTGTATCACAGATACCAAAAACTGGAATATTTAATTTATTAGCTTCTTTAACTGCGTTATGTTCGATTGTTGGATCAACAACAATAATAGCATTTGGTACTTTAATCATTTCTTTAATACCATCTAAGTTCTTAGCTAATTTTTCTTTTTCTTTACCTAATTGAGCAGCTTCTTTCTTAGGAAGTTTTTCCCATTCGCCATCAATTTCGTTAGCTTCTAAATCTTTTAATTTTCTTGTTCTTGTTCTGATTGTTTTGAAGTTAGTTAAGATACCACCTAACCATCTATTGTTAATGTAGAAAGATCCGCTTCTTTCTGCTTCTTCTTTAACGATTTCTTTAGCGTTATCTTTTGTTCCGACGATTAATACTTTTCCACCATCTAAAACGATTTCTTTTAATTTTGCATAAGCAACTTCAACAGCTGATTTAGTCTTGTTTAAATCAATAATGTAAATTCCGTTTCTAGGAGCATAGATAAATGGTTTCATTTTTGGATTCCATTTTCTTGTTTGATGTCCGTAGTGAACTCCATTTTCAAGTAATTTCTTTAATGTGATTACTTCAGCATTTTCATCATGAACAACACTATCCATGACATTTTCTTTTACTTCAACTTCTTTTGCATCGCTTGAAGTTTCAACGATTGTTTCTTTTTCTTCAGTCATTTTGACTCCTCCAATTTGTTAAGCCTCCACTATTTCTAACGATTTTCCCTTCATAATTGAAGACTAGGCAACCGAATCCATAGTGTGCGTATTCTTTTGTATTTTACAAAAGTCGTATTATTTTATCATTTTTTATATATAAAATTCAACTACTAAATAGATGACTATTTCTTTTTCTTTCCTTTAGGAAAGTATTCATTATATTGCTTCTTTAAAGCTTCTTTACTTACGTGTGTATAAATTTGTGTCGTATTTATAGATTCATGCCCTAAAAGTTCTTGAATTAATCTTAAATCAGCTCCACCTTCTAGTAAATGTGTAGCAAAAGTATGTCGTAAAGTATGAGGATGTAAGTCAAATCCTAATGTTAAACCTGTCTTTTTAATTATGTTATTGATTATGTATTCTAACCCTCTTGATGTAAGTTTTTTGCCTTTATTATTTAAAAAAACATAATTAGTTCTTTCTTCGAGAGGACATTTTTCTAACAATTCTTTTCTGCAATTTTTAATGTAATCAATTAACGATTTTTTAGCAGTTTCACTAAAAGGGACGATTCTTTCTTTTTTTCCTTTACCAAAAATACGCAAGATTCTAGATGAAAAATCTACATCAATCGTTTTTAAATTAATTACTTCACTACAACGCATCCCACTACTATACATCAATTCCAAAATAGCTTGATCTCTATCTTTAAAACTATCAGTTCTTTTTGAATTTTCTTCTAATAACTGTTCTATTTGAGATTGATAAAGTACATCTGGCATTTTTTTATGCATCTTTGGTTGTCGAATCATCAAAAAAGGATTTGATGAAACAATATTTCTTTTAAACATGTATTTATAAAATTTTCTTAACGAACAAATTCTTCTTCTTAAAGTTCTTTCGTTTTCTTTATTTCCTCTAGAATTAACATAATTCATTCTAGATTGCATGAAATTACGAATTATTAATTTATCAATGTTTGTATAATCATATCCATTTTCAAAAAGATAATCTAAAAATAAGTCGATATCCTGCTTATAAGCTATTATTGTATTATCGCTATATTGTAAATCATGTTTTAAATAATCTAAAAATTCTTGTTCACTCTTATTCATTGAATTGTTTCTTAAATTTTTCTATATCTTCTAAAGATCTTTTTAAAACTTCACTTTTATCCATGCTATTAGCTTTATAAACTATTCCGAAGTTGGCGTTCATAGGTGAAAAATTATTTATACCAGTATGAGTAATATATCTTAATAAAGCGCCTAAACAAGTATTAAAAGAGAGAGGTTTTACATTAATATTTTTAATTTGTGCATAAACATAATAAGCAACTAATAAACCACTAGCAGCAGATTCCACATAGCCTTCAACACCACTTAATTGACCAGCAATATAAATATTTTTATTAATTTTCATCCTAGAATAGTCATCCAAAATTTTAGGAGCGTAAACATAGCTATTTCTATGCATTAATCCATATCTTGCAAATTTCGCATTTTCTAATCCAGGTATGAGAGAAAAAATTCTTTTTTGTTCTGGATATGTTAAATTTGTTTGAAACCCAACAAGATTATAAAAATCTCCAATCAAATCATCTTTCCTTAATTGTACAACAGCAAAAGGCATCTCTTTAAAAGAAAAACCAACTGGTTTTAAAGGACCATGAAGTAAAGTTTTATAACCCCTTGAAGCAATTACTTCAACAGGTAAACAAGCTTCAAAATATTCAGTATCAAAATCATGCAACATCGCTTTTTTACCATTAATTAATTCGCTATAAAAAGCATCATATTGCTCCTTATTTAAAGGCAAATTTATATATGTATCGTCTTCTTTTTCTTCATATCTACTTTGTAAAGTTGCATTCGATAAATCGATAGAATTTTTATAGACAATAGGACAAGAAGCATCGAAGAATCCATATATTTTTTCCCCACTAATTCTTGATAATTCATCTAATAAGTCAGAACTTGTAAGTGGTCCAGTTGCAATGATATTTATTCCTTCTTTTAATGTTTTTACATCTTCATCAATAATCGTAATATTCTCATTTTCTCTAATTTTTTTGGTTATATAATTAGCAAAAATATCTCTATCAACGTTTAAACTATCTCCACCAACAATTTCACTAACTTTACTAGCTTCAATCATTAAAGAAGATAGGTTTTCCATTTCTTTTTTTAATATTCCACACGCATTATCTAACTTTTTAGATTTTAAAGAATTAGAACAAACGAGCTCTCCAAATAATCCAGTATGATGAGCTCCTGTTTGTACATTTGGTCTTTTTTCATAAAGGTTAACTTTAATGCCTTTATTTGCTAAAAAGTTAGCAGCTTCACAGCCTGCTAACCCAGCACCGATTATATTTACTTCGATATTACTTTTTGTCATAAGGTTCGTTGTATTTACATTTTGGATAATTTGAACATCCATAAAAATAGCTTTTTCTATATTTTCTAAGCTTCAATTCTCCACCACATTCAGGACAGACTTTAACTGGAGCATTTTTTAAAATAGGATCTTCTTCACCTTCAATATAGTGGCATTTAGGGAAATTAGAACATCCAATAAACGTTTGACCTTTTTTGTTTTTTCTATAAACGAGAGGCGATCCACATTCAGGACAATTTTTGCCTACTAATTTAACTTCTTTTTCTTCTTTTTTAACATAGTGGCATTCTGGATAATTGCTACAAGAAACAAAATCACCAAATCTTCCGTGTCTAATGACTAAATCACCACCACATTCAGGACATTTTTCACCAGTTGTTTTAAGAGGTTCTTTATATATTTTATTTTTAGCATCTTCAAATGTTTCCTCAAAACTACTATAGAATTTTTGTATTAATTCGAGTTCGTTTAATTCACCAATTTGGACTTTATCCAAATCCAATTCTAATTTTGCTGTATATTCAACACTCATTAAATCAGGGAAATATTTCTTTAAAACATTACTAGTTAAAATACCTTGTTCAGTAGGAACTAATCCACCTTTTTCACTTGTTAAATATTTTCTTAAAATTAAAGTTTGAATAGTTGAAGAATAAGTAGAAGGTCTTCCGATACCATCTTCTTCCATTATCTTAACTAACTTACCTTCAGAATATCTAAGTGGAGGCTTAGTGAAGTTTTGAACTTTTTCAATTTTATCGAATTCAACCTTTTCTCCAACAACAAAAGTAGGTAATAATTCTTTTTCATCTTCATCAATTTTCAAAATATCATAGCCAACAAAGTCATTAATTGAGCCTTTTGTTTCAAATTTAACATTATTTGAATCAAAAGTAACTGTCGTTACATCAACGATTTTATCGCTCATTAAACTAGCTAATGTTCTATTATAAATAAGTTTATAAAGTTTATATTGTTTATCATTTAAATATGCTTTTACAGATTTTGGTGTTCTAAAAACACTAGTTGGACGAATACATTCATGAGCATCTTGAGAAAATTTAACATCTTTATCGTTCTTTTTGATACCTTTATAATATTCTTGACCATAATTATCTAAAACAAATTTTTTAGCATCATTAACAAAAGAATCACTAATTCTTGTAGAATCAGTTCTCATATAAGTAATTAAACCAACTAAACCTTCATCAGTTTCGACACCTTCATATAATTGTTGAGCAATTTGAGCAGTAACTTTTGTTTTGAATCCTAAAACAGAGTTTGCGCTTTGCTCTAAAGTAGAAGTTCTAAAAGGTTCCTTACTACTAACCCTTTTTTTATTATTAGAAATATTACTAACTTCTAAAGAATTAGATACGTTATCTAATATCTTTTGAGCATCTTCTTTATTTAATACATCGTATTTTTTGCCATCTAAAGATACAAAATTTAATTTGATAGCTTTTTCATCTTTTAAAATCGATGCATCAATTGTCCAATATTCTTCACTTTTAAAATTTAAAATTTCTTTTTCATGATCACAAATTAAACCTAAAGTAGCAGATTGAACTCTACCTGCAGATTGACTCTTGATTTTACTTTGAAGCAATTTGGATAATCTAAAACCGATAATTCTATCCATTATTCTTCTAGCTTCTTGAGAATGTACTAAATCCATATTAATGGTACGAGGTTGTTCTATAGCTTTTAATATAGAATTTTTTGTAATTTCATGAAATTCTAATCTTTTTGTTGTTTCGATGGGCAAATTTAAAACTTCAGCTAAATGCCAAGCAATTGCTTCCCCTTCTCTATCAGGGTCGGTTGCTAAAATAACTTCATCAGCTTTTTTAGCTTTAGCTTTTAATTGTTTAACTACACTTACCTTATCTTTATTAATAGAATAAGTAGGCTTAAAATTGTCATTAATATCTATACCTAATCCACCTTTACCGGATATAGCTAAATCTCTAACATGACCGACACTTGCTTCTACAATATAATCATCTCCTAAATAATGAGATATAGTTTTACTTTTTGTTGGTGACTCTACTATTACTAATTTCATACGTTTCCTCTGCTAAATAAATATAGATACTTTAATTTTTTTTGTAAAGCAGAAAAATTTGTCTTATATCTATTAAATATATAATATTTAAAATTATTTTAAAATTTCTAAGATATCTTCACTACTCTCAATCATTGCTGCTCCATCTTTTATATATTTATTGCAATTACTATTATCATTAGCTCTATAAGGTAAACACCCAACATCTCTATTTTCTTGTAAAGCAAAACAAATTGTAGAACTTGATCCGCTTCTTCCGTAGCTTTCTGCAACGAATAAAGCTTTAGATAAAGCTGCAATCAATCTATTTCTCATTAAAAAATTCTCTTTTTTAGGTTCTGAATTTAAAGGGTATTCACTTATAATTAATCCTCCTTTATCAATAATCTCATTATATAAAGACTCGTTTTCTTTTGGATATATATAATTGATTCCTCCTCCTAAAATAGCTATTGTCTTTTTATTACTATCAATTGCAGTCTTATGAGCAATACCATCAATCCCTTTTGCTAATCCCGAAATAATTACAATATCATTAGGCAATCCTTTTATAATTTTGTTAGTCATTTCTTTACCGTATAAAGAATTGTTTCTACTACCAATTACTGCAAGCATTTTATTAAAATCAGTATTTAATAGTTCTTTATTTCCTTTATAATACAAGACAAAAGGTGGTTTAATACAATTTTTAAAAATTTTAGGATAATCATCATCCATTATCGTTATATAACCACCATTAAAATTTTTGACAACATCATCAAATTCTTTTTGATCAAATTTTTCTTTTCTTTCTATAAAATTATAAATACTTTCCCAATCACCTTGATATTTTAAAGATATAAAAAGTAATAATTCATTAGTTTTCATAATACGTCCTCCTATTATTCAAGACGCATTATTTTGTTATTTTTTATATATCAAGTTTTAAATCTTTATTATATGCTTCAAAAACAGGAGCATAACTAAATCTATGAAATCCTTTAATAGGTCCATAAATAGATAAAGCTTCTAAATGCTTTTTAGTTCCGTAGCCTTTATTATGCTTTAAATCATATTGAGGATATAATTTATCGTATTCTTCCATCATCCTATCTCTAGTTACTTTTGCAATAATTGATGCAGCAGCGATATTTTTGCTTTTAGCGTCTCCTTTTATAATATCTATAACTTGGATATCTTTAAAAATAAGAGGCATCGCATCAGTTAATATTAAATCGATTTTACTATTTAATTTTGATAAAGCAATAATCATCGCTTTTTTACTAGCAGCATAAATGTTAATTTTATCTATTTCTTCACTGTCTACAACCCCAACTCCATAAGAAATAGCATTTTCGATAATTATTTTATAAGCCTCTTCTCTTTTCTTCTCAGATAATTTTTTAGAATCATTTATTAATTCATTATTAAAATTAACCGGTAAAATGCAAGCTGCAGCAACGACAGGACCACATAATGGCCCTCTTCCTGCTTCATCACAACCAGCTATAAAAACTATCTTTTCACTATAATATTTATTCTCTTCTTTTAACATAACTATATGATTTCCAAACTAAATTTACAGATTCCACCGTTTTTGAATTCATTTAAAAAGATAAATTCAGCTTTATCAATATCAGGTTCATTGCCATGCTTTAAGTACCCTCTTTTAACAGCTAAATTAATAAAGAAATCATGTTCATTTTTCATTTCATTAAAATCAAAAACATATTTATTTTCCACTTCTTTTTTATAATTATTCCTTAAAAAATCTAAACAGTAAAAAGCTAATTCTTCACTTGGTAAAATATTATCTTTAATGGCTCCTATTAAAGCTAAATTAATAGCTTGAGTCTTATTCTCAAATTTTGGTTCGAGTATCCCAGGAGTATCCATAATTTCAAATCTATCATTTACTTTAGCCCATGAAATAGACTTAGTAAATCCAGGTGTATTTGCAGCTTTCATTCTATTTTTTTCTAATAAAAAATTAATAAAAGTAGATTTACCAACATTAGGAATACCAATAACCATCGCTCTACTTGTAGTTTTTTTAATACCCTTTTTAAGCATTTTTTCTTCTTTTTCTTTTATGAAAGTATTAATTGCTTTAAAGATAATATCTTTAGATCCTTTATTTTGTAAAGATACACTAATAGCAATATTTCCTTCGTTATTTAATTTTTCTACCCATTTTGAAGTGATTTCTGCATCACTTAAATCGGATTTATTTAAAATATATAATTTCTTTTTATCTTTTACTAAATTTAATAAATATTTATTGAATGTAGATTCAGGAGCTCTAGCGTCTAATAAACAAATAACAAAATCAACTAGCTTTAGTTTTTCAACTATTTGATTGCTAGCTTTTTTCATGTGTCCTGGGAACCAATGTATATTCTTCTTACTATTTTCCATAGATAAAATTTTACTATTTTTAAAGCAAAAATAAAAGGTAGGATTATTCATCCTACCTATAGTCACTAAATAATAATTTTGTTTAATTAAACTATAAAACTTGTTTAATTCTAGCAGCTTTTCCGCTTCTTGAACGGATGTAGTTAATTTTATTTCTTCTAACTTTACCTTTTTTAACTACTTGGACACTTACAACGTTTGGTGAGTGTACTGGGAAGATTCTTTCGACTCCAATACTACCGCTCATCTTTCTAACAACGAAAGTTTCAGCGATTCCGCCACCTCTACGTGAGATGACAACACCTTCAAAGACTTGAATTCTTGATTTTCCATTTTCAGTGATTTTAACTGATACTTTTACAGTATCACCACTTTTAAATTCTGGTAAATCTGTTCTAAGTTGGGAAGCAGTTACTTTTTTAGCTAAATTTTTATCCATAAGCATTCCCCTTTCTCATATTCGTTCTCTTGATGTTCATATAATGTGACTAATTAAAGCGGAACACCCGTAAGCATTTATAAATGCTTTGTTATTATAATGTTTTAAAGTGAGATAGTCAAACAAAAAAATATATCTGTAAAGTAAAAATACTTGACAACCTATTTAATCATCATTATAATTTTAAAACGTAAAGGAGAATTATATTTATGGCAGTAAAAATTAGATTAGCTAGAGCTGGAAGACACGAACTTCCTTTCTATAGAATTGTCGCAGCTGATTCAAGATATTCTAAAGATGGAAGATACCTTGAACAAATCGGTACTTACGATCCTAAAAAAGGAATTAAGGACGGAGTTGTTCTTAAAGAAGAAGTCGCTATTAAATGGTTAAAATTAGGTGCTCAACCAAGCGATACAGTTAAAGCTTTATTAAAAGAAAAAGATTTATTAGAAAAAGCTAAAAAAGGAGAATAATAATGGATTACATTGCTTTGATTCATACGCTTATTGATCCTATCGTTTCAAAACCTCAATCAATTCTTATTAGAGAATTACCAAGCGAAGAGGAAAAGCATATTACTTTCTTAGTTTGTGCAGAAAATGAAGATTGCGCAAGATTAATTGGTAAAAAAGGCTGTGTAGCTAATTCATTAAGAGACATCTTATCAATCGCAGGTAAACTCGATAATAAAAGAGTCAGCTTAAAATTTGAATCTTTTGATCAAGATAACAAGGAAGAAAAATAGGAAGTATTCTTCCTTTTTTATGTTTAGTTTATGGAATATTTAAGAGTAGCAAGAATTGTCAAACCAATTGGGCTTAATGGGGAATTAAAGATTTTTTCAACGACCACTTTTCCAGAAATTAGATATAAAAAAGGAAATTGTTTATATATTTTAATAAACGGCGAATACAAAAAAGTAACAGTTAAAGAACATAGAATTAAAGATTCTAAATTTGATTGCATTAAATTTGAAGAATTAAACGATTTAACTTCTGTAGAAAATTTAAATAATTTAGATATTTTCGCAATTAAAGATGAATCTATTTTAGATGATAAAACATACTATTTTAATGATTTAAAGAACTTAAAAGTTTATGATGAAAATAAAAAAGAGATAGGAATTACTAGCGATATCGAAGAATTTCCTGCTCAAATTACTTTTAAAATTAAAGGTTTAAATGATAAATTTTTCTATGTACCTTTTAACGATTTTTTCGTTAAAGAAATCAATATTAAAGAATCATATATAGTAATTCACGTAATCGAAGGGCTTTTATGAAATTTATAATCTTAACAACATTTCCTTCGATGTATGATGGATTTTTAACTAACTCAATTATAGCTAGAGCGATTAGTAAAAAATTAATTGAAGTTCAAATTGTAAATTTAAGAGACTACACATTAGATAAAAATAAAAGAACAGATACCCCACCAATTGGAGGAGGAGCTGGTTTGATTATGAAAGCTCAACCTATCGTTGACGCTTTAAAAGCTAATACAAGTCAAGGATCTTTAAAAATTGTCATGTCTCCAAGAGGAGAAACTTTTTCTCAAAATATGGCAAAAGACATGGCAAATCATAGTGAAATTGTAATTTTATGCGGACATTACGAAGGTATTGACGAAAGAGTTTATAAATATTTTGATAAAGAAGTTTCAGTTGGAGATTATATCCTTACTGGAGGAGAAACTGCTAGTTTTATTATAATTGATGCTATTTCTAGATTGGTTGATGGAGTTATTAACGAAGAATCAATTAAAGAGGAAACGTTTAATAATGAATTAGTTGAATACCCTCAATATACTGAACCATATGATTTTAATGGTGATTTAGTTCCAGAAATATTATATTCAGGAAATCATAAGGCTATTGAAAATTATAGATATAAGATGTCTTTAGGATATACAAAAAAATATCGTCCAGATTTATTTAAAAAATTAAAATTAACTAAAAAAGATTTAAAACTATTAGAAGAATTCGATACGAATTCCTATTCAAATAAAGAATTAGAAGCTATAGAAAAAGGTTACAAATTCACTAAAAACCACTAGGGAAACGTCCACCTTTAAAGTTTTTAAATTGTTTCATTTGCTTTTTCATTTCTTCATACTTTTTAAGCATTCTATTTATATCTGCATTAGTTTTACCACACCCTTTAGCAATACGACATTTTCTACTATTTTTTAAAATTTCAGGGTTTTCTCTTTCTTCAGGAGTCATTGAATTTATAATAACTTCAATGTTTTTCATCTCATCTTCAACCATTTGAAATTGTTCATCACTAATTTTTGGGGCTCCTGGAATTAATTTCATTAAAGACTTTAAACTACCCATCTTTTTAACTTGCTTCATTTGATCCAACATATCCATCAAAGTAAAACGACCATCCATCATTTTATTAACAGCCTTTTTAGCTTCTTTTTCATCGATGTTTTCTTGAACTTTATCTATTAAAGTTAAAACATCCCCCATTCCAAGAATTCTTTCAGCCATTCTTTCAGGATAAAAAACATCTAAATCAGTAATTTTTTCACCAGTTCCAATAAATTTAATAGGTACACCAGTTACGTAGCTTATACTTAAAGCTGCACCACCTCTAGAATCACCATCCATTTTAGACATGATATCTCCAGTTAAACCTAACAAATCATTAAAAGTTTTAGCAACATTTACAGTATCTTGACCAGCCAAAGCATCGGTTAATAATAATATTTCATCAGGTTGAACTTCTTTTTTCATATTTTTAAGTTCTTCCATTAAAGGTTCGTCGATTTGTAAACGTCCAGCAGTATCGATAATTAAAACATCATAATGATCATTAAATGCTTTTTCTTTAGCTTTTAAGGCTATTTCAACAGGATTTACACCTGTTCCCATATTAACGATATCTACATCTAATTTCTTCGCTAATTGATCAAGTTGATCGATAGCAGCAGGTCTATAAACATCACAAGCAGCTAAAAGAACTTTTTTCTTTAATTTGTTTTTCATTAAATTAGCAAGTTTTGCAGCAGTTGTAGTTTTACCACTACCTTGAAGACCTACAAGCATGATTACTGTTGGTTTATTTCTATTGTAATTTAATTCAGATTTATCGCTTCCTAAAAGTTCAACTAACTCATCTTTAACAATTTTAACGACCATCTCACTAGGATTTAATTTAGTATAAACTTCTTGTCCAATAGCTTTTTCTTTAACATTTTGAACAAAGACTTTAACAACTTTATAGTTAACATCTGCTTCTAAAAGCGCAATACGCACTTCTTTAAGCATATCATCCATATTTTTTTCAGTTAATTTAGATTCGCCTTTAATAGATTTAATAATTCTACTAAATTTATCTTGTAATGCTTCAAACGCCATTTAAAAAACCTCCAAAATCTTCTCTTTTACTTCGCTAGAAATATTTTCTTTCTCTAAAATATTCTTTATTTTATTTGTTTTTTCTAATAACTTTAATTTATTTTCATACTCTATTAAATTATCTTTTGCGTGAACTAAAGTATCATTAACCGCACTTCTAGATATTTTTAAATTATCTCCAATTTCAGAAAGAGATAAGTTATAAACATAATAAGATTCTATTACTTCTTTTTGTTTATCAGTTAATAATTCTTTATATAAGCTATATAAATTATTAATATAATCAAATTCTTCAATCTTATTCATCTTTAATTAACCCAGAACAAAGTCCATATAAATATTTATCTAAATCAAATTCTTCTAAATCTTCAATTTTTTCACCTAATCCGATAAATCTAACAGGTATACCTAATTCTTGTCTAATAGCTAAAATAATACCACCTTTACTAGTTCCATCCATTTTAGTTATAACAATACCAGTTATATCGGTTAATTCTTTAAAAGCTTTAGCTTGAAGAACTCCGTTTTGTCCAGTTGTAGCATCAATTACTAAAAAAGATTCAATAGGATTATCATTTTCTTTTTTAATAACTTTAGTAATCTTTTTAAGTTCATCCATTAAAGATTGTTTATTTTGTAGTCTTCCTGCTGTATCAATAATTATTAAATCAGAGTTATTTTCTTTTCCAAAAACAACACCTTTATACGCAACACTTGCAGGATCTTCATTATCGTTACCTGTTACAATATCGATATTTAATCTATTAGCCCAAATTGTAAGTTGTTCTTTGGCACCAGCTCTAAAAGTATCTGCTGCTACTAAAGTAACCTTCTTTCCTTGATTTTTATATCTATAAGCAAGTTTAGCAATCGAAGTTGTTTTACCAACTCCATTAACCCCCATTACAATTAAAACTTTTGGAGTAGAAGTAAAATCGATTTCATTTTTGATGTCATCACCTTCTTGTAGATAATTTAAAAACATTTTATCAACAAGTTCTTCGTTGATAACTTTAGGTTCTACAATTCCTTTTTCTTTTGATTCTTTTAATAATTCTTCAATAATATCTAAAGTAAAAGAAACACCGCAATCTGCTTCGATTAAGATTTCTTCTAAATCATTAAAATAATCTTCATTTACAGTTTTATATTTCTTAGTTAAAAGATCTAACTTAGAAGAGAATTCTTTTCTAGATTTTTCCATTCCTTTATCATATCTTGATAAAGATTCTTCACTTTTTTTCTCTTCTTCTTCGTTTTCTTTCTTTTTAAATAATTTTTCTTTTAAAAATTTAAACAATCCCATATTTTATAACGTCGCTTTCTTTTTTAAAGCATCACAAGCTGCAGATTGTTCTGCCTCTTTTTTGCTTTTTCCTACACCTTTTCCTAAACATATATTATTAAAATATACTTCTACAAAAAAAGTTCTATCATGTGGAGGACCTTTAAAAGATACTGTTTTATATACAACCGATTCTCTATGTTCACATTGAATCATCTCTTGAAGCATACTTTTATAATCTTTTACATCGTCCATTTTAAAGTTCTTAACATCATCTAAATAAATATTTTCTATAAAATTAATGACAAAATTAATTCCTTGATCAAGGTAAATCGCCCCAATAACAGCTTCAAATATATCTTCAAAAATCGATTGATTTTGCATTAATTCTTGATTAGATAATGAATGTCCTGTACGAATATATTCGTGATATCCTAATTTCTTTGCATAACTTGCTAAAGCTTTTGTTTGAACTAAAGAAGCTTTTGCTTTAGTTAAATCGCCTTCTCTCATCTCACTATGATATCTAAAAAGTAAACTAGCGACTACAAATCCTAACACTGAATCACCAATAAATTCTAGTCTTTCGTAATCATGGTGATGAGTCTTCGCTTCACTATTAAAAGAAGAGTGAGTAAAAGCCATCTCATAAAGATCTTCATTATGAGGTTTTATTTTAAAACGTTTAAAAAAATCATCTAAACTTTTCATTAATTATATGCTTTCCTTTATCTTTTCAATAATATTTCCATCAACTGCTCTTTTAGCAATCTTAATAGAACTCATTAAAGATTGAACATCACTATTACCATGAGCTTTGACGATAACTCCATTAACACCTAAAAGAATTGCTCCACCAACATTTTTATAATCCATTGTCTCGCTTAATTCTTTAAAGCCTTTTCTAGCAAATAAATATCCAATTTTAGTGAAGATATTCTTTTTAAAAGCCTTTTTAATTAAAGTTGCCATAGCTTTACAACCACCTTCAGTTGCTTTTAAAAATATATTTCCACTAAATCCATCAGAAATTAAAACATCACATTTTGAAAATAAAGCATCTCTACCTTCTAAATTTCCACAGAAATTAATGCTTGAATCTTCTTTTAAAATCTTATATGTTTCTTTGCAAAGTTCTGTACCTTTTTCTTCTTCAGTACCATTATTTAATAAACAAACTCTAGGTGATTTTTCACCGAAAACAATTCTATAATAAATCGAAGACATTCTAGCAAATTGATGAAGATTTTCACTAGTATTTTCAATATTTGCACCTAAATCTGCACAAACAAAATTCTTTCCTTTTTCAATTGTAGGAAAAGTCGATAATAAACAAGGTCTTTTAATTCCTGGTAATCTTTTGATTTTAAAAACACCTTCACTAACTAATGCACCGGTACTTCCTGCACTTAATAAAGCATCTGCTTTTTCTTTAACAAAAGTGTCCATACTGACATTTAAACTAGAATCTTTTTGATGCATAGCTTCCATAGGATCAACATCCATTTTTAAAACAGATTTTGAAGGAACAATTGTTACATTTTTAAGACCCTCTAATTCTTTTAGTTCTTCAACATTTCCAACGCAATAAAAATAAATATCGTTATATTGTTTTAAACATTCTTTAACAGTAGCAACTGTAACTTTACTACCATTATCTCCACCCATCATATCAAGAACTAATTTCATAAATTTACCTCTTTATTCTTAACAAAAATGCTCTTAAAAAGAAGAGCATTTTAAATTTATTCAACACCAATAATGAAACTATAAACTGGCTGATTTCCATCTCTAACATCAATATCGATATCAGGATAATTTGTTGAGAAATATTCACTTACGCTTTCTTTTTCTGATTCAGTGATATCTTCTCCACAAAGAATAGTTAAAATGGCACTATCTTCATCAATTTCATTTTTAACAAGATCTTTTAATGCGTCAAATTTGTCTTTAAATGAAGAGATGATGTCTTTACTTTCTTTAATAGCCATATATTCATCTTTTTTAACATTAATACCGTTGATTTCTGTATCTTTAATAGAGAATGTAACAGCTCCACTTTTAACAGTTTTAATAGCTTCAATCATTCCTTTTTCATTATCTTCAACACTTAAATCAGGGTTGAAATTCATCGCAGAAACAACGCCTTGCATAATTGTTTTAGTAGGAATAACAATAACATTATATTCACCTTCTAAAACGTCTTTTGCTTGATTTGCAGCTAAAATAATATTTCCGTTATTTGGAAAAATATATGTAACTTTAGCATTAGCTTTTTTAATAACATCAACAAAATCATTTGTAGAAGGGTTCATTGTTTGACCACCGCTAACGATATATTCAACCCCAACTTCACCAAATAATTCGTCGATTCCTTTTCCGCTACTTGTAGCGATTAAAGCAAAATCCTTCTTTTCTGCTTTTTCAACTCTAGGAGCAGCTAATGGAACTTCTTTTAATTTTGCAGCAGCCATTTCTTTTCCTTGTTCACTAAATAAAATTTCATTATGTTGCTCAGTCATGTTTTCGCATTTTAATTTAACAAATTCACCGAATTGTTGAGCATAAT
Organism: Lachnospiraceae bacterium GAM79; assembly: GCA_963619035.1. Lineage (GTDB taxonomy): Bacteria > Bacillota_I > Bacilli_A > RFN20 > CAG-826 > Onthovivens. The sequence continues at coordinate 1,380 of CAVEUC010000013.1, read as the reverse complement.
TAAAAATATTACCAGGAGTTAATGTATGGACATGAACTTTTACTAAATCATCATCTTGAACGACAACTAAACTATTTCCATGAGCCCCTAAAACGCTTGTAAATCTATTTTTATTAAATGTTTTTTTAGTATCGCTAGGTCCTAATCTAAGGATAAATTCAGTACAATATCCAAATTCGCTATTTTCATCATCAGCAGCAACTTGAGCGCTTCCTTTAATTTCTACAGCAGTAGCTTCGTTTCTTTCGACAAATTCATCATTTAAAGCAGCATTCATACCTTCTAAAATCTTAACTAAACCAGCTCCACCACTATCAACAACACCAACTTCTTTTAAAACAGGTAATAAGTTTGGTGTTCTTTTTAAACTATCTTTCGCTTCTTTTAAGATAATTTTAAAAGCTTCTTCGATACTCATTGAAGGTTTAACTTTTTTACTTAAATTTTCACTAGTTTCTCTAATAACTGTTAAAATTGTGCCTTCAACTGGTTTAATAACGGCTTTATAAGCAACTGCGCTACCGCTTACAAAAGCTTCGCTTAATCCGATAACATCAATTTCTTTCTTTCCTTCTAAAGCTTGAGCGAATCCTCTAAAAATTTGAGAAGTGATAACACCACTATTTCCTCTAGCCCCCATTAAAAGTCCTTTTGAAAAAGTCTTTGCAATGCTATAAATATCATTTTCGGTTCTATTTTGAACTTCTTTTGCACCACTAGTCATCGTTAAATTCATATTCATTCCAGTATCACCATCTGGTACAGGAAAAACATTTAATGCATCGACTTCTGGATAATGATTATAAAGATTATTAGATCCACTAATAACCATAGTCTTAAATAACTGTCCGTCTATTGTTTTCATTTTTAAACTCCTATATAGGTTATAAATTCAATAAATCATCAACGTAAACATTGATTTTAGAAAAAATATTTCCATATTTTTTGCTAGCTTCATAAGATATACGTTTGCTTACTTCATTTACAACTTCGCTTATTTTAACTCCATAAGCGACAACAAGATGAACTTCTATATCATATTTATCTTTTAAATTTTTAAATATGAGAACTCCATCGACATAATTTTCTTTTTTTAAAATAACAAGTTGATTTTTGATAGATTTAACTTTTGTAAGACCAACAACTCCATAAGTTTCTTTAGCGGTCTCACCGATCAAATTTGCTAGTTCTTTTTTTAAATTAATTTCGTTTTTCTTTTCTGTCTTAATTTCTTTTTCCATAAAAATTCTCACTTGTATTTATGAATTATAACATAATTCATAGATTTTTAATAGATACTATATTAACTCCAAACCCGTAAAACTATAAAAAAAGAGCCCGGCTACTCCTTATTCTCAGCTATTGCCTACCTTCAGCACC
>CAVEUC010000012.1:0-13492 GCA_963619035.1 Lachnospiraceae bacterium GAM79 | reverse complement strand
TAACTAGATATTAACACTTCGTACTTTATTGATTAAAATAAGTTTTTTAACCAATGGTCCGCCTTATATTTGAATTTAAATGTTTATTTTTTTCTTTCTATTTACTTTTTTTTCATAAGTTTTTTATATTTTTAGTAAGTTTACAATTCTTTCTGCAAAAAAAGAACCTACTCCTTTATTAGTTTGCTTTTATACAATAAATTTGTTAAATTAAAATTATAAAGGAGAAAATATTATGAATAAAATAATTAAGAAATTCACAATTTTACCGTTAATATTTTTAGTTGGATGCACTCAAAAAGGTGTTGAATTAGATGAAACTCAAGCAAAAGAACAATTAACCACTATGAAAGCCGAAATTAAAAAAGATGACTTTGTTATACCAACAAAAATAGCATTAAAAACAGTAGCGGCTGAAAAAGAAGATGGCAAAACAGTAAGAACATATAATACAGATTTTAGATTTAATAGTGAAGTCGGTTCTCGTTACCTATATTTAAAAACAGAAGATATAAAAACAACAACTACAGAAACTGTTACATTAACAATCTACGAAAAAGATAGTAAATACTATTATTATTCTTGTGCTAGTGATACAACTACAAGTAAAGAATATTCTGAAACAGAATTTAAAGCACTTTTTGATGAGGCTCTTGATAACTTCGATTTCTCACCAGAAGAATATAAAGCAGGACTTGTTAATTATATTGAAATGGCTGAAGGATTTTATGCAATCAATACAACAAATGCTAATCTAGAAATTAAGTTTACAAAATATAATGAATCTACATTTACTTGTAGTGTAGATTATAGTAAAGATAGTTTAGTAGAAAAAGCAACAATAAAATTTGAAAATTATCTTTTCACATTTTTAGAACATTCTACATATGATGAATCAACAAAATCTGAAGAGTATATGAAAGGTGCTGTTACTTATAATACTATCGATTATATATATCCAGATAAATAAAAAATAGAATAATCTAAATATTTATATTAAAAATCCCTTTGTGCTCAAAGGGATTTTATTTTATTTTTTTAAATAACTATATGAAATACCTTATGTTTTTATTTAAGATTCATTCTTATAGTGTAATCAGTTTTATCTTTTTCTGTTATCTTTCTAATAACTTTACAAGGACTTCCAACCGCAATAACGTTTGAAGGAATATCTTTAGTTACAACACTACCAGCTCCAATTATAGAATTATCTCCAATTGTAACTCCTCCCATAATTTTAACATCTCCACCAAGCCAACAATTATTGCCAATATGAATAGGTTTTCCAATACATCCTCCATTTATTCTTTCTTTATAATCGATAGAGTGATTTGCAGCATAAAGTCCTGCGTTAGGTCCGATTAAAGTATGAGTCCCAATAGTTACCTTAGAGCAATCTAAAATAATACAACCAAAATTAATATATACATCATCTCCAATAGAAATATTCTTACCAAATTCACATCTAAAATCAGGCTCAATCCATACTCTATTTCCTACTTTTTCAAATAATTTAGTCATTAAATCATTACGTAAATCAACTTCAGAATCATCAGTTTTGTTATAAGCTTTAAATAATTTTTTTGCCTCTACTCTTTTATTAAATAATTCCTCATCAAAATCATTATATACTTCACCATTTAGCATTCTTTCCCATTCACTCATCATTATAAATCTCCTTAATACTTTAAAAACTATATGAAATACTGCTTCTTTTTTGTTTTAAATACTATTTATATATTTTTATTAATTTAAAACATATTTAGATTATATCACTATCCTATTTTTAATTTTCTTATTTTCTTAACATTTCTATTCATTAAATGTCTTCCTAAATGCTTATATAAGAAGGCTTTTAATTTAGACATTTCTTGATGATGTTCTTTTAATAATTCATCCACGGAATCGTATATACCAAAATCTTGAGTTATTCCCTCTTTTTGGATATAGGTATTATTCTTATTAAAATCTATAACAGGATTTTTAAAATTTTTTGTAGCTACACCATATCCACAAAAATATCCTGAACAATTATTGAATTTATATTGAAGTTTATTTAGATATATCTTATCTAAAATAAAACCTTCTAATTCATACCATTTTCCATCTAAATAAACTTCAACCCAACTATGAAAAACATTATTGGGAGCATTTTTATATACTATTCCACTCATAGCACCTTTTTGTAATTTCTTATCAATAGTAAATCCATGAACTCTACAAGGAATATCAGACCCTCTTAATAAAGCCATAAATAACGTCCCTTTTGTATTGCATTGTCCATATCCATCTTTTAAAACCTTAGATGCTGGTATATTATCATCGATATTATAACCAAATAATATTTCATCTCTTACAAAATTATAAATAGATTTTATACATTCAAATTCATTTAATTCTTTCCATTTTCTACTATTAATTAATTCTTGAATATCTTTATTTGAATAATCTAATAGTTTTGTTTCATTCAAATATTTTTCCATTATATTAATACTCCTTAAAATTTTATAAATCTTAATTTGAGTATTACATAGAAAAATAAAATCTTCAATTAATATGGTTTTACATATGAAAAGCTTCACATGTATTTAAAAATTCTTTTAATCTTTCACTTTTTGGATTATTAAATATTTCCTCTGGAGTACCACTTTCAACAATCTTTTTACCATCAACAAAGATAACTTTATTAGATACTTGTTTTGCAAATCCAAGTTCGTGTGTAACAACACATATTGTCATTCCAGATTCAGCTAAATCTTTAATAACATCTAAAACTTCTTTAACCATTTCAGGATCTAATGCTGATGTAGGTTCATCAAATAACATAATTTCTGGTTCTAGAATTAAGCTTCTAACGATAGCAATACGTTGTTTTTGTCCACCAGATAACGTTTTAGGATAAGCATTAGCTTTATCTTCTAATTTTACTAATTTTAATAATTCCATCGCTTTAGTTTTAGCTTGTTCTTTATTCATCTTTTTTAACATAACTGGAGCAAGTATCATATTTTTTAAAACACTTAAATGAGGAAATAACTCAAATTGTTGAAAGACCATTCCAATATGACCACGCATTTGATTAATATTTTTATCAGTAATCTCTTCTCCATTTAAAAGAATTTTACCACTAGTAGGTTTAACTAGATGATTCATACATCTAATAAGAGTAGATTTTCCACTTCCTGAAGGTCCTATAATCGAAACAACTTCACCATTATTAACAGTTAATGAAACATCATCAAGAACTGTCTTTCCATCATCTTGGAAAGTAACTGTAACATTTTTAACCTCTAACATGACACATTAACTTCCTTTCTAATAATCCTAATAATTTAGTTAAGATATAAACGATAATAAAGTAAGTTACACCCATAACTAAATATACAGTTGTATAATCATAAGTTGCAGTTGCTAAAGATTGGAATGCTTTAGTTAAATCAACTACTGCAACGAACGAAACGATAGATGTTTCTTTAACTAATGTAATTAATTCATTACCTAAAGATGGTAACGCATTTCTTAAAGCTTGAGGAAATATAATTCTTCTCATTACTTGCGAATAAGATAAACCAAGAGATCTTCCTGCTTCCATTTGACCTTTAGGAATAGCGTTGATTCCTCCACGAATAATCTCAGAAACATATGCTCCAGAATTCAATCCAAAAGCAATTATAGCAACATATAAAGAATCAACATGTAAAGGAGCAAGAATTATAAAATATATAATCAATAATTGAACTACCATTGGAGTTCCTCTAAATATTGCAACATATGCTTTAAATATATTTTGTAATATTAAAATGAATATATTTTCACTTTTAATATTAAGAATTAAACAAGTGATAAAACCTATTATAAGTCCACCCAAAAATGCAAATACTGTTATTAACATCGTGGTTCCTAAACCACTAAAAAGTTTTTGTATATTTTTAGGATTAGAAAAATTAGTTTTTAATTTATCTACTAAACCTTCTTTAAAAACTAAAGCAAGAGATAATAAAATTAGGAAGAAGACTAAAATCATTACCCATTTAACTATAGTATTTTTATTTTTAAATAATTTTTTATTTTGCATAATAAGTATTAATTATTTCTTCAAATTTACCATTATCTTTAATTTCTTTAATGAATAAATTTAAAGAATCTACTAATGTTGTATTGCCTTTTGCTACAGCAATTGCGTATTCTTCTTCTGTTAATACAACATTTTTAACTACTTCACATTTTGGATATTTTTTAACATATAAACTTGCTGGAGCAGAATCTATAATTACTGCATCAATATTACCATCAGATAAATCTTTTGTTGCTAAAAGTCCATCTTTATATCCCTTACAAGTTGCTCCATTAACACCACTAAATTCCATTTCTTCATTGCCGTTAATATAAGCTTCTCCAGTTGTTCCAATTTGACAACCAATAGTTTTGCCTTCTAAAGCTTTTAATAATTCATCCTTAGAATAATTAACATAATTTGAATCTGATCTAACAATAACTACTTGACTAGCTTCATAATAAGAATCAGAAAAATCTACAACTCTAGCTCTAGAATCGGTTTTAGTCATACCAGCGATACCTATATCTGCTTTATAAGTTTGTATTGAAGGGATAATCGAATCAAAATCGATATCTGTAACGCTTAATTTAGCTCCGATTGAAGTTGCATAAGCTTCAGCAAAAGCTATATCGATTCCTTTGAATTCACCATTTTCAATATATTCAAATGGTTGAAAAGTTGCATTAGTTGCAACAATTAATTCTTTAGATTCTTTAATAACATCTAAAGTTCTCATGTTATTACCACAAGAAGAGAGTCCTAAACTCATCAACAACGCTATATTTGATATTAATATTTTTTTAAGTTTCATAATACACCTCCTAAGTTAAAAATAGAAACTTTCAAGTTAAGAGTGTAAATATATAAAAACGCCCTTAAACAAGTTTGTCTAAGGGCGATAAATCGCGGTGCCACCTTAGTTGCTTATTAAATCACTTTAATAAGTACTCTATGAGTTTAAATATTAAACTCAGACGCTTTAACGGGCGAACCCGGATAAGGATTTTTCCTTTCAGCTCCAAGATACGTTCATTAAATTCAACTATACTAACCTTTCACCGATCGTTAGTTCGCTAAATAGAGATATTTAATTACTACTTCTTTTCAATGCTTTTAGCCATATAATAATATCAAAAAATTACACATATTCAAGAATTTTATTTTAATTTATTAACTCATTTTATAGTTGTAAAACAACTAATTGTTTTTTTACCTTGATATTTGCTTATATTTTATGTAAAAATCAACATGGTACTTAAATAGTTTTTATTAATGCACCAATAAATTAAATAAAATGAAATTAAACTGTTTACTTAAAAATAAGATAAAACCTATTATTTTTACTATTATAGTATCTATTTTTTCTTTATCTTCATGTGAAGAAAAAGAAAATCGTGAAGATTACATTATTGGAATGGATACAAATTATGAAGCTTGTTCTGGATTAGAAAATGGAAACGGTAAAGAAGCTAAAGTTATTATTTTAGCTGGTCAATCTAATTGCACAGGTTGTTCTATAACATCATATCTTAAAGAACAATCTTCAGAAGAAGACTTCGCTCGTTATGAAAAGGGATATTCAAATATAAAAATTAATTTTAATATTGATAATCATCGAAACTGCTCAGAAGGAGAATTCAGAAAAACAGATTTATTATGTGGATCTTACGATGAAGAATTCGGTCCTGAAGTAGGTATGGGAGATTATTTAACAAAAAATTTACCTGATGAAGAATTCTATATTCTTAAATTTAGTATGTCTGGTTATTCTCTTAATTATCATTGGCTATGGGAATATGAAAGAGGAGAAATATATAATGCATCCATACTCTTTTTTAAAAACGCTTTAGATTATTTAAAGAATATGAATTATAAAGTTTCTTTAGATGCATTTTGTTGGATGCAGGGAGAAAGCGATACAACAGAATACAAAGGTGAAAGATACTATCAAAATCAATTGAATTTCATATCATTTCTTCGTGAAGATTTAAAAGAGTACACTAATCCTAGGGGTTTATATTTTATCGATGCAGGAATCTCAGATTCACCATATTGTTTACCGGCATATCCTCAAATTAATGAAGCAAAAGAAAAAATATCACATTTATCACCATTAAATTTATATTTTTCTACTATTGATAATGGTTTAACTACATTGAACGAACCATATTACGAACCAGATTTAGGACACTATGATGCGTTATCAGAAATTAAACTTGGCCAGCTTTTTGGTGAAAATGTTGCTTCTATTTATAAAACAAAATTATAATTGTGAAAGGAATTAATACCAATAATGACAATATTCGGATTACAAAAAAGCATTAATATGTTAACTGGTTTTATGACTTGGGAGTGGAATACTCCAGATCATTATGGCCCAGGAATGTATAGTTATTTTCATATAATCTGGTTAGTAATAATGGTTGGATTATGTGTTGGATCATATTTTTACGCTAAAAAATTTAAAGATCAAAAAATAGTTGATATGACCATTCTTATTGTAGATATAACTCTTTTTATTACAGAAATTTTAAAACAAATAATGTACCACTGTAGTTACTACCAATATTTTCGTATAGATGTACTTCCGTTTTCATTCTGCTCAGTTCCTTTATTTGTCGCATTTATTGGAGCACTAGTAAAAAACGAAAAAGTTAAAAATGCTTGTTATACATTCCTTTCGTTTTATGGTATTGTCGGTGGATTATGTGCAATGTTATATCCTATTACACTTAATACCAAGTTAATTTATATTTCATTCCAAACAATGTATTGGCACACGATGTTAGTAACGATGGCGTTTTATTTAATATTTGCAAAAGGATACGGTAAATCATATAAAAAAGAAGTTATTCCACCATTTTATATATTCATTTGTTGTTGTTTACTTGCAGTTGGTTTTAATGAATTATCATATCATGCTTACTTAGAGCCAAGACAAACTCCAACATTCTCTATCGATACTAATCCAGCTTCATATGACTATTTAACTTATGGCTATGAAGAAGATGATACATATCATTTTGTTAAAGAAGGCGATGGTATTTTTACTATTACTACAAACTATAAAGAAAGTATTAATTTCTATATTGGATACCCTGAATGGGATGATACATATAGTAGTTATACGCTTGTATATGGTGATAAATATATTGAAATTAACAACAAAAAGGAACTCGTTGTTGTAGATACTCCAACAAATTCTTGGAAATGGCATTATATCACTTCAGATAAAGCTGTTTTTTCAATGAATATAATGAAAGAAGATTATGTATTATCATTTAATAATAACGAAATAAGTGTTAAAAAAGTAGATGAATGTGATTCTACTACCTTATATGGTAACTTTATTAAAGCTAGTGCAAAAAGTATTGGTGATTCTGCTGATTTCTTCTTTATTTCAAACCATAATCCTACTTCTATTCCTGTCTTAAATTTAATTCAACCAAAAGTTCCTTATCCAGTCTTTGTTATAATTTATATAGGTGGATTCTTTGCTATTTCTTCTATTACTTGGAGTGTAACTTATGGTATTAGAAAACTAGTAGATAGAAAACATAAACCAAAAAAATAAAAATATTTTAAATAAAAATTGAAAGTATAGATTACAAAACTTTAGTTTTTTATGACTTTTTGAAAGTGTAAATAACAAAACTTCTTAAAATACATAAGTTTTGAAACCATTTTTTTATATAAAAACTATATTTTTATTATATGAGGAATCACATTAGCATCATGATTTGCTATTGACTCAATGCATTTAGTATTTAAACTCTCTTCTTTTATCCATTCTAAAGATTTTAAACCTTTCTCTTTGTTGTCAATTATTCCAGGTAAAATCATCTCATTCCACGATTTAGTTGCATATCCTCCATCAGAATATAACAATACATAATTTCCATTTTCTAAATTTTTTACTTTAAGAGCACATAAACCATCACTATGTCCTTGAATATTAATTAATTGAACACTTCCATCACCAAATAAATCGTAACTTTTATTAAACGGTCCTTCAAAACCATTAAAATCAAAACCAGTCAAATCAATATCTTTCCACCATTTATTTTGATATCTTATTTTATTCATAAAATTCTTCTTATTAGCAAATATTAATTCATCATTAGAAACAATAATATTTTTAGCTTCTTTCACTAAAGAAAGACCATTTGCATGATCACAATCAAGATGTGATAAAATCACATAATCTAAATCACTAGGTTTTATACCTATATTAACTAATTGTTCATCAATAGATTTTCCTTTTTCAATCCATCCTTGATTAGTTTTATAAAGAAAATAACTTCCTAATGATTTTATTTGTGCTTTTTTATTAAACACACCATTAGGAGACATATCTTTATTCCATCCAGTATCGAATAAAATTAATCCTTTTGGATGTTCAATTAGATAACAAGAAACAGGAAGAGTAAGCCATTTCCTTTTAGGAATAAAAACTCCTGTTGCTTTTAAAATATTACAATCTGCCCCTCCAAATGGTAAATAAGGGGAAACTCTTACGTATCCAGTATGAAAAATATGTATTTTAATCTCATTCATAAATAATACCATCTTTATCAAACTTTTTACCTGAGCCTATTTCAAAATGACACTTAACAATTCCTAAATCAATATTTGCATATGGCCATTTAGATGCAGTTATTTTTACTTCACCATCATTATAATGAATTTTAAATTTTTGTTGATTCACAGCAGTTGGAGCTAATAATGAAGCGTTAACTCCATCGATAAACCATTGAGGTACATCTCCTTTTACATTTGTAACTTGTTCATATGATTTTGTTTTGTGTAAATTACCTTGATTTTCTCCATATCCAATAGCAATAACAAGCTGAATTTTTTCATTCTTATTGATTTTATATGTATCTTTAATTTTTTTAAATGTTAAAACTACCCAGCAAGTATTAAGACCTATCGATTGAGCAAATAAAACTAATTTTTCACCATAATATCCTGCTTTTTCAGCTAAACTAGAATCTTTATTACCAATAATAGCAACATAATTTTTAACACCATTAAATTTACCATAATGTGCCAGAAAAGAATCAAATGCTTTAGGTTCATCTAATATAAGTTGCATATTAAGACCACTTTCTTTATTAAGCTCTTCTAATTTATTTTGAAGCTTTTCTAAAGTTTCACCTTCAATTTTTTTATCTATATATGATCTAACAGAATGTCTTTCTTTTATGATATTTAAAATATCATTTTTATTATTTTCCATATTTATTCTTCCTCAATATCTTTTCTCATTTCCTTTAATACAGCAAAAACATCTTCTACATGACTTAAAGTATTTATTAATTTGCGTATTGTTTTAGCTTCTACATCCAAATAATAAAAATTCATTGTTCCTTCTTTTCTCATCTTTATAATTCCAGCATCTTTCATTATTGCTAAATGATGCGAAACTGCAGGTCTAGATAAATTAGTTTTTTGTGTAATTTCACCTACACGAACACCTGTACATTTTTTCATTTTCATCATTTCAAGAAGCATATGTTGCCTTGTTTCATCACCAATTGCTGTAAGAAATTTAGAACATTCTTTAAATTCTTTAGATATATTTTCAACATCAGCATAGATATCATTCATACTCTTTACCCTTTCGTTTATCCGTTTAAACCATTATACCATTATTTATTTTATAAAATTCATTGGTAAAGAAAATAAAGACGAACCATTCTATCTCTAATATTACTAAACCTGATATATGAACAACCGGATTAACATTATTTTGAATTACTATAAAAATTGTATTGTCACATCAAAAGTACTGTTTGTAACTCTAACACCATAAATATTATTACAATCAGAAGGAAGTTTAATACTTACTTTAATTGTTATATCATTAATACCAACATCCAAATCAACATAATCAAAACGAACTATCTTACTAGATATAACTTCATCATCAATTTTAATGACAAGTCCACTATAAAGTCCATCATCCTCTTCTAATGTTGAGACCATACGATACATACTTTTAACATTACTATCATTATGAAAGAGAATATTAAAACTAACCTTATCTCCAGGAGTCATCTTATCAAGTGTAATTTTGTTTTATAAGAAAAATAAAAAACTTTTTTTAAATTTCATGTTATCAAAAAAACAAGGTTTTAAGTAAAAATTCATTAAAAAAAACTTCCAAATTTTTGGAAGCTATATTCTTAATAATAAAAATTTTATATTAAATAACTGATTTATAATAATTACCAAAATCTGCAAGAGCATCTAATATTGGTAATAAGTTTTTACCCAATTCTGTTAAATAATATTCAACTTTTGGAGGAATTTCTTGGTAATCATGTCTATATACAAGACCATCATCAATCATTTGTCTTAAACTATCGGTTAATACTTTTTGAGATATACCTTCTAAACTTCTTTGTAATTCATTAAATCTCCATGGACGAACTCTAAGATTACGTATAATAAGTAGTTTCCATTTTCCTCCTACAAGTTCAATAGCTGTTGCAACTGGACAAAGAGGAAGTTCATCTTTTGTTTTCATATTAATATACCTCGATAAATATTTAAAATTGTTTAAATAATAGCACATTCATTTTTGTATGTATAGTTACTTAAAAGTGCGTACTTTTATTTTAATATTCAAAAGTTTAATATATTTTTGCTTATAAAATAAGTAATAAATCGGAGGTAAATCAAATGGCAAATTATTCAAAAACAACAATCACTAATGAAGCAAGAATTGAACTTCATGACAAATTATCATTAACAGGAAGTGAGATTAGTATCAATAATCTTCCAGCAGGAGCTAATGTACCTTTTATACATTCTCATAAACATAATGAAGAAGTTTATTTCATTATTTCAGGTAAAGGAAAAGCGATTATCGATGGAGAAGAAATTCTTTTATCAGCAGGAGATTTTATAAGAATATCTCCTAAGGCAAAACGCCAATTCTTCGCATCAAAAGATCAAGGTATCTCATATATTTGTATTCAAACTAAAGAAAATTCTTTAGAAGGATATACAGCTAATGATGCAATAATTTATTAATAGTTTATTTGATATTTATAAGTTTCTTAACATTTGAAAATTCATTTAAAATTTAAGAAACTTTTTTTATATTAAAAATTAATTAACATAATCTAGTAACTTTTTAACATTTATATCTAATTAAAAATTTTTCCAACAATAGCTTTTCATAAATCCAAATATTTCACCTTTATCTTTACCCTCATAATAAGAAATCAACATTTTCTTAAATTCAGGAACCTTATTTTCTGGAATAACCAATAATCCTTCTCCTTTTGAAATCAAAAAGTGATTAGCAAATATCACAGATGCTCTTTTATTTCCATCATTAAAAATTTGAGTTTTCATGCAGTATAAGCATAGTTCAATTGCTATATTAACTGGTTCATCATTTTTATTTAATATTCTTTCAATCTCTTCTTTAACTACATTTTCTAATGGTATTGGCGGTATATAAGAAGTTCCTCCAATTGTTACAGGAACACATCTAATTCTACCACCATAGGTATAAAATCCTTCATTTACAAGACTTGCTATATAGCAAAGTATAGAATAACTTGATGTAGAAGAAACAACATCTTTATCCATAATAAATTCCCAAGCATGTTTTAAATTTAGTATTTTTTGGACATCTGTTGGAGTCATTCCACTAACTTTACCATTATCGATAATAGTTTCAGTATCAGGGAATGTAGTAGCTATACCTTCAAGAATAGCTTGATCATATATATTTGATTTCATATTTGCTCTAGCAAAATCAATATTTAATAATACTCTAGAAGATAATTCTTGTTCAGTATAACCTAACTTTGCTAATTCATTATTTATTTTTCTAATTTGCTTCTTATATTCTTTTCTATCTTTTAATAATTTAGAAATTGAAGCAAACAATTCATCGGAATATGAGTCAATATAAGTAGATGTATTATGGCCTAAAATACGTTTTCTAATATAAAGATATTTTTTTCCTTCTCTATCTTTTATTTCAATAGATCCATCATATGGAATCAAATTTAATCTTGCATTGATTTCTGCTCTTTGTTCTAATAATGTTTCAATTTTTAAATAATGATTATTCATAATAACATCTCCTTTTGGGGTGATTTTCTAATTTTATTTTATCAATATGCACCCCAAATGTCAAAGACTTAAATTTTATGACAAGGCTAATTTCTTATCATCATTTTTAATTAAGACTTATTTTATGATTTATGAACTTTAAAATTATTTTAATTGTTATTTTAATATATCAATTTTCCCTAATAAGAAATCTATTAAATTAGCATGCAAAACATCATTTTCATCATCTTTTACTTCATTAGTTAATTGAATTTCATCAATAAACAAATAGTATTTATTATTTTTATCATTAGTAACTATATTTTCAACATTATTACATAAAGTAATTGGATTTCTATATTTCAAATATTTCCTTTTATCTAATTCAATTTTTATAATATTATCTTCTTCAGCTCCGTTTTTAATCAATAATCATAAAATAACATAAATAACAATGTAGATTTGCCATATCTTATAATGCCCATTATAACTTTAATATTATCATCTCATATTTTGAAATTATCTGATTTAAACAATATTCACTATTTATCATAACAATCACTTCTTTAATAAGGATTTAACGCCTTTTATGTCCTTATTTTCGCATTAACTATATAATGAATAATTCATCAAAGTAATAAAAAGTCGCCTTAAATTACAAACTAAATACAACAAAATTTGTTTAAAAGATTGAAGCAATCAATATTTAATATGGTGGACCTAAGTAGTGAGGAGACGAACTTAATTACGCTAATCTATTCTATTTTTGGAAATAATATAATTCCACCAATTTTACGTGAACCATTAAATTCAACATAATCACTTAATTTTCTTTTTAAAGAATTACGAATGATATCTATAGTTATATTTGAGTACTGTTTTGTTAATAATTCTAGCAATTGTTTGGCATTAGATCCTGGATACAAACTTATTGCTCTAAGTATAGAAACGTCAACATCATTTAATTTATCATTTTTAAATTTTAATGAATCATTTATTTGGTCATTTATTTGGTCATGAAAATTTAAGTTAGGTAAACGAACAATAAAAAAGTTTTCACTTGGAGAAAATTCAGGTTTTTTTCAGACTCTTTATAAGCCTTCAAGATTCTTTGGATGCCAGTACCAAAGTTTTCAATGTATTTAAGTTTTGAAAGTATGTTAACGAGACCAGGATTGCGGTAAGTTTGAACCTCTTCGAGAATTTGCTCAAGTGTTGCCTGATAAATTCCACCTGGATTTGTGATCTTAACTTCTTTATCGAATTGATTTTATGATAAAAGCCAATCAATTAAATTTATGGATTTAATACCATCATATGAATTTATATAATTTCTATCCATTGATAAAATTA
>CAVEUC010000011.1:0-17872 GCA_963619035.1 Lachnospiraceae bacterium GAM79 | reverse complement strand
AAAATACGAAACTTTTGAGATTAAAGAATTTAAATATGATGTTTTAGAATTATTGAATGACGTAAAAAGGTTTTAAATATGAAAAAAATAGATAAAAAAGAAGCAAAAAATATCTTTTATTCAATAACAAATATCAATATTAAATCTATTGAAGAGATTTACTCAGGCTTTTCTAACCAAAATTTTATAGTAAACGATGCCTATATTTTAAGAATCCCTTTGCCAAATAAAGACGAATCTATTGATTACACTATTGAAGAAGAAACCTATAATCTTGTTAAAGATTTAAATTTCAGTGAAAAAATAGTTTATTTTTCAAAGGAAACTGGTATAAAAATATCTAAATTTATCCATAATTGTAAAAGTTACTCCACTACTCCTAGCAATGAAGAGATTAAAAATGTTGCGAAATTATTAAAAAAATTGCATAAAAGCAATATTCAATCCAGTAGATCTTACGATATGTTTGATAGATTAGAACTATACAAAAAGAATGTAGATGAAAAAGATTACATTTTAAAATCATACGAAGAAAATTTGATTATAAAATTAAAAGAAATTTATCCTAAACAAAACGAATGTCTATGCCATAATGATATTGTTAAAGGTAATTTATTATTTGGATATTCAAAAACTTATTTAATTGATTGGGAATATGCTGCTAATAACAATCCCTATTTTGATTTAGCTTCTTTTATTAGTGAAAATAACTTATCCATAGAACAGGAAAATTTATTTTTAAATACGTATTTTGGCACTAAATTAACAAATTTAATTAAAAAAAGAATATCTTTATTCATCGAATTTTTAGATATTCTTTATTATTATCGGGGTTTATATCTATATAAAAATAGAAACCTAGAAATTTATAAAATCATCGCTAATGAAAAATTAGAAAGAATCAAAAACAATATGATTTCCTAGTTATTATTAGCTAAAATACAACTATCAATAACTTCTTTTGCTTTATCTTTTCCTTGAACAGCTTTAATCTCAGTAACCTTTCCTTCAAGAGTTTTATATACTTTAAAGAAGTGTTCAACTTCTTTTAATAAATTTGGAGGTAAGTCATCGATACTGTTAAAGCAATTATATAAAGGATCAAAAAGAGGTACAGCGATAATTTTATAATCTTTACTACCTCCATCGATCATTTTAACAACACCAATTGCTTTACATCTAACACTAGTTAAAGGAATTATAACTTCACTACACATAACTAAAACATCTAAAGGATCTCCATCTTCAGCTAATGTATTTGGAATAAAACCATAATTTTCTGGATAATGTGTTGAAGTATATAAAATTCTATCCAAATTTAATAATCCAGTTTCATGATCAAATTCATATTTATTTTTTGATCCCTTAGAAATTTCAATAATTGCATAGAAATCATCTACATCAATCTTTTTATTTTTAAATCTTTCATTTACATCATAAATGTTATTCATATTTACTCCTTACATATTTATCAAATTCAAATAATTCGTCTTTAGTTTTAAATTTTGCTACAAAATAATAATCACCCATATCATCGCTTAAGGCTTTTGGAAAATCTCCAAACATACAGATGTTATTTCTGTATTTTGCTAATATTTCTTCTTTACTATGACAATAGTTATTCTTATATCTTCTAGAAGAAGAAATAGCGTAATATTTTGGATGTCCCATATAAAATCTATTTTCATCATATGCAATACAATCAGCATAGATATCATAACAAGATACACTATTAGCAAAATTTATTAAATCTGGGGTGTATCCTCCTGCAGGTCTAGCATTAACTTCTAATGGAATCCTATCACCTTTTTTACCTAAATGAGGGTAATCTTTCTTTAATTCAAAAAACTCTATATGGAAGAAACGCTTATTTAATTTCATAGCCTTGACTACTTGTTTTCCTAACTTAATAAATTCATCTGTTAAATAAGGATCAGTATAATACATATCATCGAGTCCGTTTTTAACAATTTCATCATTATTTACTGCAAATATATTTTGAGTGCAGAATATTACTTCGCTTTTTGAATTTGCAATACCATCAAACGAAACTATGCTACCATCAATAAATTCTTCGATAATATATTTTCTATTATTATCTTTAAGTGATAAAAATTTATCGATATCTTCAAATGAATTCATCTTCATAGTGCCTTGAGCACCAACTCCATCATCAGGCTTAGCAAATATCGGAAAACCAACTTCTTCAACAAATTTTAAAATACCTTCTTTTGTATTATCGCTTGTATATCTAGCAGCTTTAATTCCATTTTCTTTAAATATTTCTTTTTGTGCTATTTTAGATCTAAACGGAACAACCGTCTCTTCATTAACTCCACTTGTAATATTAAAATAAGTTCTTAATTTTGCATCTTTAATAAGCCAATATTCGTTATTAGACTCTAAATAATCAATTGGACCATACTTATTTACAAAATATTGAACTGCATTTTTTTCATTTTCAAAATCATCCATAAATGGACAACAGCAATATTCTGTTAAGCTTTCTTTACATTCATCACTAATCTCGTTATAAGGACCGTCTCCAATTCCAAGAACATTAAATCCTCTATGAGATAATGCTAAACAAAATCTATAATAAGAGTCAGGGAAGTGTGGAGAAATAAAAATAAAATTCTTCATAATTTACCTCTTATTAATATATTACTATAAAACTCTATAAAATAGATAATCTATTAATCGCTTTTTTTAAAGATAATTCAGCAAGTTCGTAATCTATATCTTTTTTTGTTGCTTCATTTAATGCTTTTTCAGCCTTTTCTTTAGCTTTTAAAGCTCTATCTTTATCAATTTCACTTCTTTCTTCGTAAGTATCAGCTAAAATAATCGTTTTATCTTTTTTAACGTCAAGTATTCCGCCGCTTAAAGCAAAATATTTTTTCTCGTTATTTATATAAACATAAATTGTAGATATGTTTAAATTAGCGATCATCTTTTCGTGATTTTTTAAAATACCGCGAACTCCATAACCTGGAATATTCACATATAAAGCTTCAATCTCGAGCGATGTTTTTTTACCATCACTAGAAAAAATTTCAAAAATAAATTGATTATTCTTCATTTTTTCCCTCAGCTTTTTTAACTACATCTTCAATTGTACCAACATATAAGAACGCATCTTCAGGATATTTATCATAATCTCCGCTTAAAATAGCTTTAAACGATCTAATATTATCACTTAATTTAACATATTTTCCTTTATATCCGTTATAAGATTCAGCAACGTGGAATGGTTGAGATAAGAAATTTCTAATTCTTCTAGCTCTAGCGACGATAATCTTATCATCTTCACTTAACTCTTCAACACCTAAAATTGCGATGATATCTTGCAATTCTTTATATCTTTGCAAAATAGATTGAACGCCTCTAGCAACATTATAATGCTCTTCTCCGATAATTTTTGGATCGAGAATAACCGAACTTGATTCAAGAGGATCGACAGCAGGATAAATACCTAAAGCAGCAGTATTTCTATCCAAAACTGTTTTAGCATCAAGGTGTGAGAATGTAGTTGCAGGAGCAGGGTCTGTTAAATCGTCTGCAGGAACATAAACTGCTTGAATTGAAGTAATTGATCCATCTTTTGTTGAAGTAATTCTTTCTTGTAATTGTCCCATTTCTGTAGCGAGAGTAGGTTGATAGCCAACAGCTGAAGGCATACGTCCAATTAAAGCGCTAACTTCACTACCTGCTTGGGTAAATCTATAAATGTTATCAATAAAGAATAAGACATCGAGGTGCATATTATCTCTAAAATATTCGGCTAAAGTTAAAGCTGTTAAAGCAACTCTCATTCTAGCTCCAGGAACTTCGTTCATTTGTCCATAAACTAATGCTGTTTTATTTAAAACACCAGTAGCTTTCATTTCGTTATATAAATCGTTACCTTCTCTACTTCTTTCTCCAACACCGCCAAATACAGAAATACCATGTTGAACAGTAGCGATGTTATTAATCAACTCTTGAATTAAAACAGTTTTACCAACACCAGCTCCACCAAAAAGTCCAACTTTACCACCTTTAACGTAAGGGCATAATAAATCGATAACTTTAATACCTGTTTCAAGAATTTCACTCTTTGTTTCTTGATCTGAAAACTTAGGAGGCTTTCTGTGTATAGGCATTTTAAGTGAATTATTAAAAATTGAATCATCTTTTTCATCGATTGGTTGGCCTAAAACATTAAACATTCTTCCTAATGTTTCTTCACCGACAGGAACACAAATTGGATTATGAGTATTAATAACTTTCATACCCCTAACAATTCCTTCAGTTGGTCCCATAGCGACAGTTCTAACCGTATCATCACCGATATGTTGTTCAATTTCTAAAACTAAAGTTTTTCCTTCACCCATTTCAACTACTAATGCAGTTAAAATATTAGGTAATTCACCTTCTTTAAATTGAACATCGATAATTGGTCCAACAGCTTGAATTACAATTCCATAATCACTTTGTTTATTGCTTTTTGTATTCATAGTTTTCCTCCTATTTATTTAAACTTCCAGAGACGACTTCAGTAATTTCTTGTGTGATGCTTTGTTGTCTCTCTTTGTTGTATTCTAATTTTAATTTATCAACTAATTCCTTAGCATTTTTATCTGCATTATCCATAGCATTTCTTCTAGAAGAATATTCACTTACTAAAGAACTAATAAACTTTTCATAAATCGTTACATTAATATATTGAGGTATCAAAGTATTGATTACTTCTTTCATACTAGGTAAAAATACTGGGGAAATACCATAGTTTTGTTCTTCTTTAAAAGATAATGGTAATATTTGATACGATTCAACTTTAGAAATTAATGAATTTATGTAACGATGATATATAATTTCTA
The DNA here is from genome assembly GCA_963619035.1 of Lachnospiraceae bacterium GAM79. GTDB lineage: Bacteria > Bacillota_I > Bacilli_A > RFN20 > CAG-826 > Onthovivens. The sequence goes on along the minus strand of CAVEUC010000011.1, from coordinate 13,010 downwards.
CGCTTCTATACTCTCCAGATAAATACAAACCATCAATATAATTTATAAATAATTTAAGATTACTTAATTCTAATTTATCTAAAAGTTGCGAATATTCATCATGAATTACTAAATTCTTTTTCTTCTTATATTCGATTAACCCTTTTTCTCCGATTGTTATAATTTCATCACCTTCTTTATAAAAATTATTATAAAATTTATATACATCATTATTGTAACCACCACATAATCCTAATGAACTTGTAACGATTATAACTAATCTTTTTTTAGCGTTAGGAAATGTAGTTAATAAAGGATTTATCGACAATAATTCTTCCTCGCTTAAATAATATAAAGAATCATTTAATATAGTTTTTGTTTCTTCTACATATTCTTTATGATTTTCAAGTTCACGCATAAAACGTCTAGTTTTTACATTGCTAACTAACTTCATAGCACTTGTAATTTTTCTAGTCGAATTTACTGTGTTAATTCTTCTTTTTATATTATTTAAACTTTGTCCCATTATTTAAGATCTCTTTCCTTAATAAATGTTTCTATAATAGTTTTCAATTGCTCAATATCTTTGTCATCTAAATCGTGTTTTTTATTTAAATTTTCAATAACTTGAGGATAGAAATTATTGATATATTCATGAAGTGAAGCTAAAAATTCTTTAACTTCTTCTTTTTCTAATTGATCTAAATAGCCATACTTACTTGCAAAAAACTCTATTGTTTCTTCAACAAATGAATATGGAGCATATTGAGGTTGCTTTAAAACTTCCATCATGATATCGCCATGATGAATAATCTTTTTAGTAGCTTCATCGATATCACTACCAAATTGTGTGAATGATTGAAGTTCACTGTAGTTTGCTAAAGACATCTTTAATGAACTAGAAACCTTCTTCATCGCTTTATATTGAGCAGCACTACCAACACGAGATACAGAAAGTCCAGTATCGATAGCTGGTCTTTGACCTCTATTAAATAAATCAGTGGATAAGAAAATTTGTCCATCAGTAATAGAAATTACGTTAGTTGGAATATATGCACTAATATCACCAGCTTGTGTTTCAATAATTGGTAATGCAGTAATCGATCCGCCACCATGTTCTTTATTTAATTTAGCACATCTTTCTAAAAGTCTTGAATGTAAGTAGAAAATATCACCAGGATAAGCTTCTCTACCTGGGCTTCTCTTTAATAATAAAGATAAGGCACGATAAGCGACAGCATGTTTACTTAAATCATCGAATACGATTAAAACATCTTTTCCTTCTTTAGCCCATTCTTCAGCGATCGTTACACCGCTAAAAGGAGCAATATATAACATTGGTGAAGATTCGGATGCACTAGCGTTAATTACAACAGTATAATCCATACAACCAAATTGAGTTAATTTATCAACAATTTTTGCGACACTACTGTTCTTTTGACCGATAGCAACATAAATACAATTAACATTTTTACCTTTTTGATTGATTATAGCATCGATTGCAATAGCTGTTTTTCCAGTTTGTCTATCACCAATAATAAGCTCACGTTGGCCTTTTCCGATAGGAATGACGCTATCAATACATTTAATACCTGTTTCTAAAGGTGAATTGACAGATTCTCTAGACATAATTGAAGGAGCTAATCTTTCAATAGGTGAAGTTGAAGTGTAATGAATTTCACCTTTTCCGTCTATTGGTTGTCCTAAAGCATTTAAAACTCTTCCTAACATGCAATCACCAGTAGGAACTTCAACAACTTTATTAGTTCTTTTAACAATATCGCCTTCTTTAATTAAAGAGTCATCTCCTAATATAACAACACCTACAGAATCTTCTTCAAGGTTCATAACCATACCGTAAACATTGTTTGGAAATAGTAAAAGTTCACCTAACATCGCTTTATCTAATCCATATAAAAGAGCGATACCATCACCGATTGTGACGACTGTTCCAACATCATTACTGTAGTCGATTTCTTTTTTAAAATCTTTAATCTCTTTTGCGATTAAAGAACTAATTTCGCTAACCTTTATTTCCATATTAAGCAACATCCTCCTTATTTAACAACTTCTTTTTGATATTATGTACTTTTCTTAAAACTGAAGCATCATAAATATCATTTTTTAACATAACTTTAAATCCACCAATTAATGAAGGATCAACAACTCTTTTTAAAGACACTCTCTTACCTAAATTTTTCTCAAGTGCTTTGATAATTTTTGCAACTTGTTCATCGCTTAATTCTGTAGCACTTATTATTTTGCCTTCTTCAATATTTAAATAATCATCGAATCTATAAATCGTCTCTTTTAATATTTTTGTTAAATAATAAGCACGATTATTTTTGACGATTATCTTAATATAATTAACAATCTCTTGATCAAATTTTTTGAGTACAGATTCTATTATTTTATATCTTTCTTCTTTTTCAATATTTGTCGCAGCCAAAAGTTTAGCAAAGTCTTCATTTTCTTTTAAAGATTCATAGATAGTTATAATATCTTTTCTATAATCTTCAACTTTATTTTTTTCCTTTGCTACTTCAAGTAAAGCAAATGCATAACGGTTTGAAAGTGTGTTATTCATCGTTATTTATCCTTTTTAATTGAATCTAATTCTTTAATGAAGTCGTCGACGATCTTGTTATTATCATCTTTTTTAACTTCTCTTTTTAAAACTTCTTTGCTGACTAAAATCGCAGTATCAACAATTTCATCTTTGATTTCGACTTTAGCTTTCTCTTTTGCTTTATCAACTTCGATCGATGCATTATCAATTATTTCTTTAGCTTCTTTTTTAGCTCCTGAAATAATTTCTTCTTTCTCTTTTTCAGCTTTTTCTTTAGCTTGTAAGATTATTTTATTAGCATCGTCTTTACTTTTAGAAATATTTTTTAAAGATTCTTCGTTATTTGCAATAGCTTCATTTTTATTTTTTAAAGTTTCTTTAACTTCATTATCTAAAAGTTCTTTTCTCTTATTTAAAAGTTCTTTAATAGGTTTATAAAGCAAAAATATCATCATTATTACTAAAATTAAAAACGCTAAAAGTTGAGCTAACATAGCCCAAACATTAGGGAATAATTTATTAGTAATATCTTCTCCGCTTATAGGTTCGCAACTTGTAAGAAAGATACAACTTAAAAGAATCACTCCAAAAATAGGTATTTTTTTAGAAATTCTTTTTTTCATATATCTCCTAACTAAGCAACGAATAACATTAAAATAATAACGACAAGACCATAGATTGCAGTTGTTTCAGTCAATGCACATCCAAGAATCATCGCAGTTCTAAGTTTTCCATACATTTCAGGATTTCTTGACATACCTTCAACAGTTTTAGCACAAACTAAACCTTCTCCAAGACCTGAACATCCCATACATAACGCACAAAGTCCAATACCGATAAAGACCATACCATTGTCAGTTGCACCGGTTGAAGCGTTGATTAACATTGGGAGCTGTGTAAATAAATTCATCAATAAACTCATAAATTTCCTCCTTATTGATTAAAAGCTCTATCTATCATTTCATCAGGCTCTTCAGCTTGTTCTTGAAGAATGTTAATCATCGTTAACATCGAGAAAACAAGAGTTTGTATAAAACCTGAGAAAAGATCAAAGTAAGCGTGCAATATTGGTGTTGCAATTGGAGCAAACAACAATGCACTTGGGCCTATATCGCTACTAGTATTAGGCATAACACCAGTTAAAATTTGCGATGAAAGGCTTTCTAAACCAAAATATAATAATCCCATAATACAGAAACCACTTAAAGCGTTTCCAAACATACGTAAGCTCATAGATAATAAAGGAGCCCACATAGTAACTAAGTTGATAGGTAAAAATACAGGAATTGGATCGATATATCTTTTAAAATATCCCCAATGATTTGTTTTGATAGCTTGTGCATGAATCATAATAAAAGTAACTAAAGCTAAAGATAAAGGAACACCATAATAAGTCATAGGAGATGCTAAGCCTGTAAGTCCAAAGATGAAGCAGAAAAATACATAGCACATTAAAGGAATAATATAAGCAGTAAATCCTATATTTTTTTCTCCCATTATCGAAACTACAAAACTTTCAGCTTTTTCTACTCCAATACAAGCGATATTCAAAATTCCTTTTGGCGTTTTCAATGGATCTTTTAAAGCTTTTTTTGCTTTAAAATATATAACTAAAGTTAAGATGCATAAAAGAATAACAACTAAAATAGACGAAAAAACTTCAGGAACAAAAGCATGTTCAAAATCAAATTTAATCATTCCTGATAAGCTATCTTCTAATGAGGTTAAACAATTAATCTTAATCATTTTTTATTGCTCCCTAAATAAAAGAAAGAAAGTGAAATTCCAATAGGTACGATTGAAACAAACACCAATAAATATCTATATTTTCCAATGATTTCTGTCAAAGAAGGATTAGGGATTAATCCGATTAAAATAGCAGGTAAAACGATGGCTAAAACTGTAAATAATCCTCTAAAAGCAATAAGAAGATACATTCTTAAATCTTTCTTTGATAAATTATCTTCAGGTTTATTGGCAAAGAAGAAACAAACTGCTAAATGGGGAATCATCATAATCGATGAACAAATTATCGTTGCAGGAACTTCCCGAATATTCCAAATAAATCCGATACAAGAAATACCGCTTAATAATAAAGCAACTACGCAATATAAAATAAATATGTTTTTTCTACTCTTTAACATAATTATTTTTTAACTCCTTTTTTAACAACCTTTTTATTAGAAAGCAAAGCATCTTCCCTTTCTTTTTCTGATAAAACAGTTATTTTTTTAATTCCTAATTCGATTTCTTTATTTTTAATCATTTTAAAAATTTCTTCGTTTAAATCATAAAGAACATCCCAATATAAATCTGAAGGTACATAAGCTCTGAAACTAACAGTAAAAATATTCTCAGAATATTCAGTAATATAAACACATGGTTCTGGATCTTTTAAACATCTTGGATCTTTTTTACCAACTTCTATTAACTCTTTTTTTAAAATATCAAAATCCCCATCACTATTAATTCCTAAATCAATAACAATTCTTCTAATAGGATTTGTTGAATAATTAATAACGTCATTATTTGTTACATTTTTATTAGGAATAACTATAGTTTGTCTATCGTAAGTTTCTAAAATTGTAGTTAAAAACTTAACATCTTTTACAGTTCCTTCTACATCTTGTCCTGGAAAAGATACATAATCTCCAGCGACGAATGGTTTACTTGTTAAAATAATAATTCCACTAGCGAAATTTCCAACAACATCTTGTAAAGATAATCCAATAGCTAAAATAGCACTTGAAAAAATTGTTGAAATTCCATTTAATTCCATTCCTAGAATTTTTAAAAATAAAATCACTAAAACAATATATAAAATCACTTGAATCGTATTTATAGCAAAATTTTTGATTGTCCTATCTTTAACAAACTTTTTCTTTCCTAATTTAAATACTCTTCGTAAGATTCTTACAATTAATTTTATTATTAAAATTCCAAGAATTAAAACCACTAATGCAAATAAAAAAGTTGCTAAATAAGGTGTTTTAGAATCCTCTTTTGGACTAATCCAAAATTCGTATAGTTGATCACCTATATTTTTAAAGAAATTTCCAAAATTTGTCCAAAATTCGTTCCAAGTCATAGTATTAAAATTATATCATTTTAAATTTGAAAGTTAAGCAAAAAAATAAATTTTATACTTTATCTAAAGTATAGTTTAATATCTTGATGTATAAAAATTTTTTAATATCGTTATTTAAATTTATATGATAAAATAGAAATCACACGAGGAGATACATATGAGTTTTGAAATTACTATAGGTAATAATAAATTTACCTACGAAAAAAAGGTTAAACTTTTAGATTTAACGAACAATAATTTAGATTATATATGCGCTTTAGTTAACGGAAGAATTAGAGAGCTGGATTATGATGTTTACTATCCTGCTAATATTACTTTTTTAACTGTTAAAGACCATGATGCCATGGGAATTTACGAAAGAGGAATTCGTTTTCTTTTTTCGATGGCAGCGCATATTTGCTATCCAGATATCCACTTTAAATTGACATATTCAGTTTCTAGAAGTATATTTGCTCAACCTATTGAAGATAAAGATAAAATATTCACTTCAGAAATGGTTAAAACAATCGAAAACAAGATGAAAGAAATCGTTTCTAGTAATTTAAAATTTTCTAGAATCATTATGTCTAATAAAGAGGCATCTGCTTTATATAAAAGTTTAAAACTTTACGATAAAGATAGTATTCTTAAATATAGACCTGAAAAGACAGTTCATTTATACAATTGTGACGGATATTATAACTACATGTACGGCAAAATGGTCCCTTCTACTGGCTATTTAAAATCATTTTCATTATTACCATATTGTAATGGTTTATTAATTCAATATCCTAGAAGCGAATACAACGGATTAATCCCACCATTTTCAGATGAACCAACTTTTAGAGATACATTAACTCACGCTCAAAAATGGGGTAATTTAGTTAATTTATCAACAGTTAGTGGAATTAACGAACATATTCCAAACACTGAAGCTGTAAAATTAATCAATATGTGTGAGAATAGACACAATAGAATGCTTACTGAATTAGGTCAAAAAATTGAAGAAAACATTGATGATATTCGTTTAATTTGTATTGCTGGTCCTTCAAGTAGCGGAAAAACAACATTCGCTGATAGATTAACTATGGAATTAATTTCTAGAGGAATTAATCCAATAAGAATTTCTTTAGATGATTACTATAAGATTCGTGAAGAAGTTCCAAAGGACGAAAACGGAGATTACGATTTTGAATCAATCGATGCTTTAGATGTAGACCTATTTAATGACAATATGCAAAAATTATTACAAGGTGAAGAAGTCATTGTTCCTACATTCTCATTTAAAAAGAATGCAAGATTATTCGAAAGAAAAGTTAAGATTGGACCTAGAGATCCAATAATCATCGAAGGAATCCATGCCTTAAGTAACGAGATGACCGCTTCGATTCCTAAATATTTAAAATTTAAAATTTATATTTCTCCTCAAGCTCAAATCAATGTCGATAACGAAAATCCTATTTCTTTAACAGATATTAGATTGATTAGAAGAATGGTTAGAGATTATAAATATCGTGGAGCAAGCGCTGAAGAGACATTAAAAATGTGGCCAAGCGTTAGAAAAGGTGAATTTAAATGGATTTACAAGACTCAAGAATACGCAAATTATGTATTTGATAGTTTCTTAAATTATGAATTATGTGTATTAAAAAAATATGCACTACCAATCTTAAATAAAATTGATAAAGATGGGGAATTTGGAACAGATGCTGAACGTCTTATCAAATTATTAAAATATTTTGTTGATATCGATGAAAAATGGGTTCCTTGCAACTCCTTATTAAAAGAATTTATCGGCGGAAGCTGTTATAGAGATTCTCAAGAATTCTAAAAAATAACCCAACAGACTTATTCTGTTGGGTTTTCTTCTACCTTATATTCTTTAATAAAATTTTGTTTTAAATTTTCATATATCGTCTTCAATTGTTTTAAGTACATATTCCTTAGTTGAATATATTTTTTAAGTTCTTCTTCTTTAATGTAAGAAGAATATAATGATGCGAATATCGTTTCGATTCTAAAGAATGTTTCGTAAACATTTAATATTGTTAAATTAAAGAAATAATCCCTTCTACTATAAAGTAATAATGGACTTGAATGAGCGATTTCACTTGCTGTTTCATATACTTTACTATAGTTAGATAATCCAGCTACACTTTGAACTCCATCTCTAAAATTAAGCTTAAAAGTTTCGTTTAATTTAGCGCCTGGAACACCAAAAAGATAACCATATTCAATATATTTTTTCATATCTTTACTTTTTAAATCGTAACTTTTCATCTCATCTTTTATTTGGACAAAAATCTTATCAGTTTCATCTTTATCTTTAATTTGCCCTCTATAAGCTAAAGCATATGTAATATGTTTAAAATAAAGTTTAAATAATTCATTAGGATATTTTACTAAACATAATAAAATACATTCATTTTCATGTAGTGTTCTCCAAGTTGAGAAAGCTTCAGTTTCAAATCCTTGAACTAACAAAGAATCAACACACTTTATCATCTTAAAAGCTTTTTCAAGCATATCTTTGACTAATTTATTAGCTTGACTGTTTGTAGGATTATAAATACTTAAACTTCTTAAAACAAAATTAGAATATAATTCAAGCGTTGAAATATTTGGATTAAACCTATTTAAAAATGATCCACTTTTATAATTAAGTTGTTCGTTAGTTATATATTTATCTGCACACCTTGATGCGATTTTATTAAAAAATTCTTCATCAGTTTTAAAATTAGGAACATCTTTAGCTTCATTTTCTAAAGAGAAAATATATTCATTTACTATATATAAAATTAAAACGACATGATTTACAGGAGTAAAATTACTCAATTCGCTCATTTTGGATACATCTTCTATCGCTCCACAACAAGTTTCATAAACATCAAAAAGATAATCTACATCTATAGATTCAGGAATTTTTAAGTCTTCCACTATCTTTAAGAAATCTTCTTTTTTTAACGCGTTAACTTTCATACTTTTAATTATAACTTCTTTTATTTTTTTTAAAACAAAAACAAAAAAAGATATTGACTAAATTTTAGTGTATTCTCCTTTAATTAAAGAAAATAGATAACAATTAACTTTTTTATTAAATTTTTTATTGACGTAATTTGAATAAATACGTAATTGTCTATTGTATTTTTCATCTTCAATATTTTTTAATTTATAATCGATAATATCGATATGTTCTTCATAAACCAACATTAAATCGATAATTCCATCTGTTTTATTAATTTCATCATAATATTCATATTCTTTATAAATTTTAGCTTTATCGATATCTTTCAACAAATCTGAATTTAAAAAATTCATAATATACTTTTTCTCATTATAGTCATTAATAAAACTTAAATCTGGATTTTTGAAATCTACTATTTCTAAAAGTAAATGCATATGCGTTCCAAATTCTGCTATTTTTTCAATTTCTTTATCTATAATTTTATCTTGATTTTTACTAGCAGTTTCATTTTCTTTTAAAGGAATATATTTTAATTCTTTGTTTAATATTTTAAATGAAGAACTATCTTCTTCTATTTCTTCTTTTTTTATTTCTTCGATTACATCGATTGTTTCAGTATCTAACGAATTATCAAATTTTATAAAATCATAATAAGTCGTAGCATCGTAAGGGGTAGAAACTTCATTGTCTTTTAATGAATCACTAAGCACAAATATACCTAATTCAACAACACGAGTTAAAGCGACATAAAAAACTCTCATACTTTCTTCAATACCACTATTTCTCTCTTTCATATTTTTATATATATCAAAGAAATTCTTCCCATTGTCTTTAGTATTAAATGAATAGAAAGGTAACCAAAAACCATATTTAGCCGAAATAAATAAGCCATTACTTTCGCTTTTATTTTGTCTATATGTCGTTGTTTTTAAATCTACAAAGTAACAAATTTTAAATTGTAATCCTTTAGATTTATGCATAGTTTCTAAAACTACAGCATCATCCGAATCACTTTTAACATCAACTTCCATTTTTATATCAAATTCATCTATTTTTTCTAAATATAAAATTAAATCAGTAAGGCTATAATTTAATTCATCCATAGATTTAATTTTATTATAAAGATAATCAATTTTAGCCAAAGCACTCATAGAATTTGAAACGCTACCTAATTTATATATAAAATTAAATTTATCAATAATATAACTAAAAAGTTCACTTAAAGTATGTTCTTTTTCATAATTTGAACATTCTATTATCAAATCGTATACTTTATCGCTCTTATAAGTATTTTTGTTAATAATATTGAAGATAGTGTTATCTTCATATTCAAATAAAAAGCTTCTAACAATCGAAACAAACAATGTCTTGATTTCTATTTCGTTACTATCATTTTTTTCTTCATAATTAATTAAATTTATAATTCTTAATATTTGAAGCAATAAAACAATATATATTTCATTTGCTATTTTCTCTTCTTTAATAACATTTAAAGGTATTTGATTATCACTAAATAATTTCCTAAAATTATCAAAACATGTTGAATTATGAGTTAAAATTGCAAAATCTTTAAAAGTGCAATCTCTCAATTTTCCTAAAAAATAATCATAAACTTGATAATGATTTTTAATCCTATTTTTAATATCGTAAATTACCGCATAAATCTCTTTTTCATTATTTTTAAGTTCATCGTTTTCTTTTAATTTAAGTTTGATGAATCCGTATTCTTGGCCTTCTTTTTTATTGGTATTTAAAACATCATTACCAGAAGTTATAAGATGTTCTTTTTTATAATTAATTCCACCAAATTCAGGTTTCATAAGATTAGAAAACAAATTATTAACATAGTCTGTTACTTCTACTCTCGATCTATAATTTGTATTCATATCGATAACGATACCTTTTTTCTCTTTTTGTTTTATGCAATTATAAATATTTTGAAATATTGTTGGATTAGAACCTCTAAAAGCATATATTGATTGTTTAACATCTCCAACCATAAACACATTATCTTTAGAAAAAGCATTAATAAAAGATTCTTGTAAATTTGAAGTATCTTGGAATTCATCAATCATTATAATATCGAATTCCTTTTTTAAACAATCAGCAACATCTTTATGTTTTATAACTAAATCATTAGATAGAAATTGAACATCAGAAAAAGTATAAAGTGAATTATTAACCTTAAATTCGTTAAGCATTTCATATGCTTTTTCAATTAAACTAATTAAATACGGAACATATTTTTGATTCATTTTTATATCAAAATTAATAAATTCATCAAAATTAAAACATAGATAATTATCTTTTACATTCTTTAATATTTCTATCATTTTAGAGTAATTATCTTTATCACAATCATCTTCTATTCCTCTGACTTTTTTCTTTGAAGCATCTTTTAAATCTTCAATAATTTCGTACAAATTATTGTCATTTAAAGCTTCTTTTAAAGATGACATTTGTTGTTCGATTTTACTTACTATTTTTTGATCGCTTATATTATCGATTAGTTTTAATGCTCTTTTAATTTCTTTAAAAACAAAATTTTTATATTCGTCGATGCATTTTGAAATATTTTTGTCACTCAAAAAATTACTTTCATAATTTTTAATAAATTCATCTTTCTTTTCAACATCTAAAAATTCTAAAAGACCTTTAAAAATAAAATTATGAACAAAACTATCATTTTTATCACAATATAATTCGATTATATCTTGTATATTTTCGTTGTTATCTTTATATTCTTGCTCTAAAATTTCATCAATTATTTGATGCATCTTAACTTTAATAACATCATCTTCAGCAATTTTAATCGTGTTATTTATGCCGATTTTATAACCGTATTTATTAACTAAATAAAGTCTAAATGCATCGTAAGTTTCAATATGAGATATATCGACTTTTGCTAAAACATCATTAGAAGCACCTTTATCTTTTAAAGCTTTTTTAATTCTGCCTTTCATTTCTTTAGCAGCATTATTTGTAAAGGTAACAATTAAAAACTTTTCAATAGGAATATTCTTATTGATAATTTGATCGATAATTCTAGCTGTCAAAACACTAGTTTTTCCACTACCTGCACCAGCGCTTACTAAAACGTTTGTAATAGAGGCATCGATTGCAAGTTGTTGTTCTTTATTAAACTTTTCACTCATCTTCTTTTGCCTCCTCATCTTTATTTAACTTGATTTCTTTATAATCTTTTTCTTTTTTAAAACAAATATATTTATAAGCGCAGAATCTACATGGATCAATCGAACTTGTTTTAATAGGTGAAATATCAAATTCATTATTTCTTATTTTTTTATCAGCTTCTAATATCAATTTTTCCATTTCATCGATAAAAGATTCAAAAGTATCTTTAGTGCATATAACTGAATGTTGATTAAATCCACCACTTTTATTCTTTTTTAAACTCTTAATATATCTTGACGTCATTTCAGTATTAAAAGAAGAATCAAAATATCCAATTAAATTACAATCGTCGATTGTAATACCATTTAATTTAAAATTTTCTACATATTTTTTTGAATTGATATTGTTTAATCCTTTTATAACTATTGGTTGAACATACATTCCAATAGTTTCTTTATCTTTAAATTCGTCAGTTTTAGAAATTAAATATTGATAAGATGGTAATTGTACTCCGATTCCGTACTCTAAATATCTAGAATCAAATTTATCAAAATGACCAGTTTTATAATCTACAATAACTAAATATTTATCCTCAATTTCAATAAGAGAGTCTATTTGACCTTTAAAACCAACAGTTTCATTAATTTTAAATTCTATCGATTTTTCTGAATAAGCACAAAAAGAATGTTCTTTTACGCCATCTTTTCTTTCTTTAATAAGTTCAGTTGCATGTTTTAAATTAGCATTCAATCCTTTAATAAACATTTTATCTTTTTGACTAAATTCGTATTGATTTAAAAACTCTTCACTTCTTTTATCAAAATCAAAGTCATCATCATAAACATCTTCTAAAATTTTATGAGCATATTTTCCATAATCTAAAATAAAATTAGATTCATAAATATTTAATTTCAAAATATTCATGCAATAATACATAAATGGACATTTATAAAACTTATCTAATGATGAATAACTATATTTACGAAAAGATGTATCAATTCTATCAATTCCTTTAAATTTATTATCGAATTCTTTGATTTCAGAAAAATAATTTTTGTAAAGATTATAACTAGGTGTTTTTATATCGTATTTTTTAAAAATATCGTTATATTTAGAAAAGAAAGAATATGCGATATCTTTAGAATAATCAAAAACATTATTTTTAAATTTAACTAAGGAAAACATATCGTTTTTCATTAAATTTGTTAATTCGTGTTCTCCACTATTTGACTTTTTAGAATAAGAAATATAAATTAATTTATCGCTTTTTAAAAATAAATCAGAAAGTTCTTTGT
>CAVEUC010000010.1:0-5307 GCA_963619035.1 Lachnospiraceae bacterium GAM79 | reverse complement strand
AAGATTAGAAAACGAAATTGCTTAAACTAATACTTAAAAATAGCTTGTTAATAAATCACAAAATAAAAAAACATAAAGATTATATAAAAGTTAATTTTAAAAAGAATAAAGAAGAGATGTTTCATTTTAATAATATTATGCCTCTAGCGCCACTAGGTTCACCTAATGATAAACGCTATAATAGTAAATTTTAGAAATTATCTTATTAAATATTATTTATAATCATAATACTTTTCGTATTTTGTATAAATATTATGCTTTTTTATCTTTCGTTTTATGTATAAATATCAATATTTTTACTTGTTGTATTATGTATTCAAATATTATACTTAAAAATACAGTGAGGTAATTGTATATGATGGAATTAAGGAGAAAAGTATAAGATTCTTTATTAAAACGGAAAGAAAATTACAGTAATAATACGGCATTATTAATCGAAGGAGCTAGGCGTATTGGAAAATCTACGATTGTTGAAAAATTCGCAAAAGAAAATTATAAAATTTATGTAGTTATTGATTGGGCTGTCGCTAGTAATAAAATTAAAAAAACTTTTATTGAAAATTTAACAAATTTAGATTTACTTTTTCAAAATATATCGTTGGAATATAATGTAGAGTTGATTAAAGGTGAAACTTTAATTATTTTTGATGAAGTTCAAAAATTTCCGAGGGCGAGGGAAGCGATCAAATATTTAGTTAAAGATGGAAGATTTAGCTATATTGAAACAGGTTCATTAATATCTATTAAAGAAAATGTTCAAGATATAGTTATACCTTCTGAAGAAATGAAAATAAAAATGTATCCACTGGATTTTGAAGAATTTTTAATGGCTGCAGACGAAAAAATTTTACTTGATTACATAAAAAAATGTGTAAAAGAAAAAGTTGGATTAGATAATTCTTCACATAAAAAAGCAATGAGACTATTTAAAGAGTATATGCTTGTTGGAGGTATGCCACAAAGCGTTGTTGCATATTTTGAAAATAATAGAGATTTTAATAAGTCTGACATTCAAAAAAGAAATATTCTTAATTTGTATAGAGAGGACATTAATAAAGCTCAACATAAGTATAATTCAAAAGTTTCAGCATTATTTGAAAATATTCCTAGATATTTATCAACGCATGACAAGAAGGTTGTTTTATCAAAAATTGATAATAATCCTAGATTTTCAAAATATGATGAGCCTTTATTTTGGTTATCAGATTCGATGATATGCAACTTGTGTTTTAAATGTACTGATCCAAATGTTGGGTTCGCACTTAATAAAGATGATGCTTCAGTTAAATGTTATATGGGTGATACTGGATTATTAGTAAGCTTAGCATTTTCTAAAAACGAAATTGTATCAAGCGAATTGTATAAATCAATCATTAATGACAAATTATCTTTAAATGAAGGAATGTTGTACGAAAATTTAATTTCTCAAATGCTAGTTTCAAAAAATAAGAAATTATATTTTTATACTCATTACGATTTTAATATGAAAAAGAATGATATAGAAATTGATTTTATGATTTCTAATGATTCAAAAATAAATACAAAAGTATTTCCAATAGAAGTAAAATCATCAAAAAATTATACAACCATATCTTACAATAAGTTTAAAGATTGTTTTGGTAAAAGAATTGCTGAATCATATATTGTTCATCCAAAACAATTTTTTAAAGATGAATTTGGATATAGAATTCCACCTTATATGCTCCCTTTTATAATATAAAGTAGTTGTAAAATGATACTTTTATATTATTGAATATTAAGTTTATATTTAAAAAGTTTGAGGTATTGGGTATATATAATGACTTATATTAAATATTACGATTCTCCACTTGGTAAAATTTTACTTGAAGCTGATGAGACTGGACTTATTGGTCTTTGGTTTGAGGGAGAAAAATATTATCAAAATATTATATCTAATGATTGTATAGAAAAAGAGACATCGGTATTGGCTGAAACGATACGTTGGCTAAATATTTATTTTGATGGAAAAGAACCAGATTTTATAGTGCCTATTCACTTAATCGGTTCCTCATTTCAAGTAAGAGTATGGAAAATTCTTTTAAAGATTCCTTATGGTAGAACAATTACATATGGTGAGGTTTCTAGACAACTTGAAAAAGAATTGGGAATCAAAAAAATGTCATCTCAAGCAGTTGGTGGAGCTATTGGACATAATAAAATTTCAATTATTATTCCTTGTCATCGTGTTATAGGGACTAATGGTAATTTAACAGGGTATGCTGGTGGCATAGAAAGGAAAATTAAATTGATTAAATTAGAAAAAGTTGATATAAATAAGTTTTATTTTAAAAAGTAATAATATTTTGGAAGATACGAAACTATAAAATTTAGTAAATTATGATCTACTAAAATCTTTTATTAAATTGTTTGGTTTTAAAATAATAATAAGTACAAGAAAATGTACATATTCAATATGATGTCCATAAAAAAGGACATCATTTTTTATATTATTTAGTTACTAAGAAGGAGAGAATTATGAAAGAAAATTTTTTAGAAAATGTATATGGATACAAAGATATTAAAGAAGAGTTAAAACGTATTCAAGATTGGTATTTTAATTTAAATAAGTTAGGTGATAAAAAAGTTTTTTTACCAAAAGGTATCTTGTTTTACGGAAATCCTGGTGAAGGAAAAACTTTTATTGCAAGAGAATATGCTAAATCATTTAATTATCCTATATTTGTTATAGAAGGGGATGGTGAAAATATTCTTGAGGAAGTGAGTGAAGTTTATAATAAGGCTTTAAATGAAAAAAATGCGATAGTAGTAATTGATGAAATAGATAAATTGATCTATAAAGATAGTAAACTTACTAGAATTATAATGACTAAATTAGATGGATTTAATATGAATAATATTATTACATTAGCTACTTGTAATGATTTAGATGATCTTCCAGAAGCTTTACTTAGAGAAGGAAGATTTGATAGGCATTTTAATTTGATCCTTTATAAAAATGAAGATGTGTTAGATGTAATTAGAGGCTTTTCTAGGAAATTAAATATTCAAATAAATAGTGAGGATGAAGAAGAGCTTGTAGAATTATTTAAATTTAATAGTCCTTGTTTTATAAAAGCAGTTTTTAATAATGTATATTTAAGGTTTGGTAGAAAGGCAACATTAGATAATATTATAGATATTTTTGATTTTCTTTTTACAGGGGCTTTAAGTAATATAAATAATCATGTAATAACAAAATCTTCGGCAATTCATGAAGCTGGTCACGCTATATATATTTATTTATTTTCAAAAACTCAAAGATTATCTCGTATTTATTTTAATAATAATGGTGGTAGAACGGTTGTAACTAGTATAGCGGATGTTGAATCGAAAGAAACTAGAGTTGAAAGTGTTAAAATTTCTTTAGCAGGATTAATCGCAGAGGATATCATATTAAAATATCATGATGTTGGATGTAGTGATGATTTAGAAAAAGCTTACACATATTCTTATAGACTTTTAAATAGAAGTTGTATTAACGGAACAAAAAACTTTTGTACTTTGGATGGCTACTTTCATAGAAATGCAAATTCTGAATATTTAAATAAAATATTTGATAAAAAAGCTTCAAAGTTTATGTATAAAAATTATAAGATTGTTAAAAAAGAATTGAAAAAACATAAAAAAGAGATTATTGCTATAGCTAATTATCTTATTAAAAATAAAGGTATAAAAAGAAAAGAATTTATTGATATTATGGATGAATTTTAAGATCTATTTGATATAAGAAATATAAAACTCGCTCCGAATTTGTTGGAAAATATTGAAAACTCGCTCCGAATTTGTTAATTTTTTAGAAAAACTCACTCCGAATTTGTTAGAAAATATTGAAAACTCGCTCCGAATTTGTTATATTTTAGAATACAAAAGGATGGAAATGTTTAATGTATTTTAAAAGAAAAATCGATTTTATATTAGATGATTGGTTAAAAGAAAAAAATAATATACCTTTAATTTTGATTGGAATTAGACAATGTGGTAAAACCGAAAGTGTCCGAGAATTTGCAAAAAGGCATCATTTTAACCTTATCGAAATTAATTTTTGGAATAATCCTGAATATATTTCAGATTTTGATGGAAAATTAGATGTAGAAACAATTATTTCGAACATTTCATTAAGATTCCCTAATAATAATATGGATTCTAAAAATACATTAATTTTCTTTGATGAAATTCAAGAATGTCCTAGAGCTAGACTTTCTTTAAAAAATTTTAAAAACGAGTCAAAATATAAAGTTATTGGTAGTGGCTCTTATTTAGGAATAAATGGATATATTATTGGTGATTCAACTCCTATCCCAATTGGTTATGAAAAAGTAGTCGACATGAAAACAATGGATTTTGAAGAATTTTTATGGGCTTTAGGATATAAAGAAAGCCAGATAAATAATTTAATTGAATATTTTGTCAACAAAAAAACTATTCCTGAAAATATTCATAATTTGTATAAAGATTTATTTTTGAAATATGCTTGTATTGGAGGTTTTCCTAAAGTTATTAGCGAATATGTTAATACTAAAAAAATAGTAGAGGCATATAAAATTTTAAATAATATTATATTTGAAATGAAGGGTGATTTTGGAAGAAGAAAAGATAAATTTGATAATCCGTTGTTTAAACCAGGTGAAGTTAGTAGAATTCAAAATGTTTTTGAATTGATTCCTACTTTCTTAGCAAAAGAAAATAAAAGATTTGTAGTTTCGAAAGTTAAAACAGGGTCTTCTTATGATAAAAATGATGCTATTAATTATTTAAAAGAAGCTCATATTGTTTATAAAGTTTATAATGTTTATACACCATCATTACCATTGATAGGTGAAAGAATAGAATCTCAATTTAAATTGTTTCCTGAAGATATAGGGATTGTTACATCTATGTTTGGGATTGAAACACTACAAGCGATGAATAAAGGTGAACTTGGGCAAGGAAAGGGAGCAATCTATGAAGCTTTAGTCTTTGATTCATTGATTAAATCTGGCATTACACCATATTATTTTTCCAAAGAAACAGGTTTAGAAGTTGATTTTGTAATACCCTATAAGGGATATTCAACATTGCTTGAAGTTAAATCAAGAACAGGTAATACCAAATCGAGTAAAACTATCATGAATCATCCTGAACATTATGGTAAAACAAAACTTATCAAAATAGGTGATTATAATGTTTCTGAAGTAGGTGATATAACTACAATTCCTATTTACTTAACTTTTGCATTAGCTAAAGATGGTTACGATTTTTAAATAATAAAAAGAATTATAATTAAAATATAAAAATACATATTAATAT
>CAVEUC010000009.1:0-3655 GCA_963619035.1 Lachnospiraceae bacterium GAM79 | reverse complement strand
AAAAATGAAATTGAACATGATTTAAAAGATGAAAACTATTATTTAAAACAAGATATTAATAGTATTAAAAAAGATTTGGATTCATTTACTTTAGCTTTTAATAAAGAAATAAGAGATGACATCGATATATTGAATAAAGATATTAATGATTTAAATAAGAAAAATATAGATGAATTAAAAGAAAATATTAAATCTGTTAATGAATCTTTAAATTCAATTAAAACTGAAATCAATAGTGAATTTAAATCTATTTTTGATTTATTAAATTCAAATAACGAAAAGACAAATATTTCAATTAAAGATGGTTTAAAAGAAATTAAAAATGAAAATACTATTAAATTAAATGAAATTAAAGGTGTAGTAGATGAAAAATTAGAGAAGACATTGGAAGATAAACTATCTAATTCTTTTAAAAATGTCATTAGTCAAATGGATTCTTTAAATAAAACAGTAGGTCAAATTCAAACTTTAGCAGGTGATGTTTCTTCTTTAAAAGTGGTTTTGGCTAACGCTAAGACGAAAGGAATAGTAGGAGAGATAGTATTAGGTAATCTAATAAAAGATCTATTAGCTCCTAGTCAATACGAAGAGAATGTTATCACTAAAATTGGTACTCAAAATAGAGTTGAATTCGCTATCATTCTCCCTGGAACAAAGAATGAAAAGATATATTTACCAATAGACTCAAAATTCCCTACAGAATCATATAATAGAATATTAGATGCATCTAATAACGCAGATAAAGAAGCGCTAGATAAAGCTAGAAAAGAATTAGAAAGAAATATTAAAGAAAATGCAAAAGATATAAATAATAAATATATCGATGTACCAAATACAACTCAATTTGGGATTATGTTTTTACCAAATGAAGGATTATATGCTGAAGTTATCAATTTAAATTTATTTGAAAAAATACAAAACGAATACAATGTAATAATTACCGGACCATCGACATTTTCAGCGTTATTGAACGCTTTACAAATGGGATTTAAAACATTAGCAATTCAAAAGAAGAGTAATGAAGTCTTTAAATTATTAGGAGCAATTAAAACTGAATTTTCTAATTTTACTAATGTTTTAGCATCTACTCAAAAAAGTATTAATAAAGCAGGAAGTGATTTAGAGACGCTTATTGGAACTAGAACTAGAGTTATAAATAAAAAGTTAGAGAATATACAAGAGTTATCAATTGAAAGTGCAAATGAAATTTTAAAGGATTTAGATATAAAAGATTATTAATTTTTTTTATTTATGATTGAATTAATTTTCCTATTTTATTTTTGTTATTATAGAGCTAAGTTAGCAAGAGAAATATATTTTTGTTAAAGATTTAACTACACCCATTAATAAATGGATTGGTTTTAATATAAAATATTAATAATGAAGATATATCTATATATGCTATAAATTTAAATATTATAATCATTATGAAGTTTGCTTGCTTAAAATACGGCACACTATTTATTAATTATTATTAAGAACTATAGTTGTATTAATTTAATATTAATTTCTTTCTTTTAAACTTGTATATATTTATATCTTATATATTATAAATTTAAAAAGGAGAGCTTATGAAAATAATGTTTCTATTAGGGATTATATTATGCTCATTAAATAGCTTTTTTAATACAAAGAATGTAAAATTAGAAATTACTCTTAGTGAGAATGAAAATAATTTATATTCAGTAGAAGAAACATCATCGTTAAACATTGAGTTAACTAAAACAAATTTTTATAACAATGAACCTTTATTAATTGAATTTAATAGTGAGTATGATAATTTAACTATAAATTTTGATAATTATTGTAATATAAATTTAAATAAAGAAAATAATGTATATGATTTAACATTAAATTCATTTAATGTGAAAGGTGAAAATACAATTTATATAATGAATGATGAGACTTGTTTAAGTGAAATTTATGTTTATTCTGATGGAAATTTAAATTATTTATCTTTAGCTTCTAGTGATGATGCTAAAGAAAAATATTTTTACGAAAATATCTCTTCTTTAGAAGATAAATATTTACTCAATTACTTAGAAACACCAAGTGATTATGAGTTTAGTGAAACTTATAACGAAGCGTTAACTAAATTTGAGGCATTTATGTATGATGATTCATTAGAAGAAGTTGATAGAAAAATAGAAAATGTAAATGACGAAAAAATTAAAATTAAAGGAAAATTATATTGGTGTGATTCTGATAATATTAAGCACCCTTTAGAAGAGATATCTGTAAAACTTTATAAAGATACTGGTTATAAAGGTTTATTTTACAACACATTAACTGATGAAGACGGATATTATGAGTTTGAATTCGATTATTGTGAATATATTGATAATTATTTTCCTGATTTATTTTTATATATTGAATCTTTTACTTTAGGTTGCTATGTTAAAAGAGCAATAGGCGATTTGTACACTTTTACTTCTAGTTTATACAAGAATTTATCAAATAATGAAACCGTAATAAGCAATATATATTTTTATCCTGATAAAAGCGATAGAGCAGCTGCATTTCAATTAACTCAGCCATTTTTAGTTAGTAGAGCTTATATATCAGAGATGGATGAAACGTATATGCCAAGCATTAATGTACATTATCCTGGTTTAAATTCTGAAAATTGCTACTATAGTAATGATTTTAATTATATTTCAATAAGCAAAAATGATTATGATTGTTTTGATCCCATAATGCACGAGTATGGTCATTATGTTAATAATTTTTTTGGGTTATGCGATTTTAGTGTTGGGGGAAGCCATAGTGTTAATTCTGATTTAGTTAAAATACACGGCTATAAAGACGGAACGATTATGGCTTTTTCTGAAGGTCTTGCGACGTATTTAGGAATTGCATCACAATTATATTTTAAAGATAAATTTTCGGTAGATACATATGGAGATTATAAATATACATCAAAATATAGTAATAGTAATGCTAAGTGGGAGTACGATTATTCAAAATATTGTTATGAAAATTTTTCAGTTGCTGGTGAAGGTAATGAATTCAGTATACCAAGCCTTTTATTAAAATTAATGGATGAAGAAAAAAGAGAATATGATGATGTAAGTCTTGGACATAAAAATATTTGGAATATTTTAAGAAACAGAACTCATGAAAATATTTTGAGTTTAATAACTGATATTGTTAATAATAACTATAGTTTAAAAGATAAAATTGCGTTAATTTTAGAAAAAGAAAAATATAATGGGTTTATTAATTTAAATAATAATGATGATTGTTGGACAATAAATTGGGTAAATAATAGTAATGTTATTGGTAAATCAAACATATTCGATTTAATTTTTAAAACAATTAGTGAAGAATATGTAATTAAAGGAATTACTTCGACAAAATATACACTTGATGAAGAGAAAATTAATAAAATATTATCTTTAAAAGGAGATACAATTGAATATTACATTATAGGATACAATAGTAATATTAGTTTGGTTGAGGGATATCCTTCGGTTAGTGGTTATTTTAATATAGGAATATATGAAAAATTAGAATTAAATATTCCAAAAACATCCATTTTGAATAATGGAAATTATAAGTGGTTTAAATTTATTGTTCCGTCATCTTCGAAATATTTATTAGAATTTGATAATGATAGCGATATTGAAATTAATATCTTTAATTCATTAAAAAC
>CAVEUC010000008.1:0-15603 GCA_963619035.1 Lachnospiraceae bacterium GAM79 | reverse complement strand
TTTAATATTTAAATATTTGTTTTAAATACATATTTATTTTTTTCTTATATATTTACTATTTATAGTAAATATTTTAAATATAAAATGATATACTTTATAAGTATGAATTTAAAAGAAGAATTAAACGAAAAACAATATGAAGCTGTTGTGGATTCTAATAGGTATCTTAGAATTATTGCT
The DNA here is from genome assembly GCA_963619035.1 of Lachnospiraceae bacterium GAM79. Lineage (GTDB taxonomy): Bacteria > Bacillota_I > Bacilli_A > RFN20 > CAG-826 > Onthovivens. The sequence continues at coordinate 15,423 of CAVEUC010000008.1, read as the reverse complement.
GGTGCAGGTAGTGGAAAAACACGTGTTTTAACGTATAGAATCTCTTATTTGATTGAAAATCACATATGTCAACCATATGAGATTTTAGCTATTACTTTTACTAATAAAGTTGCAAAGGAGATGAAAGAAAGAGCAATTAAATTATTAGAAAATAAAGTTAATAATAAAGAATTAAATATTTTTACATTCCATGGATTCTGTGCAAGATTTTTAAGAGCAGAGATTGACGTATTAGGAATTTCTACAAGTTTTATTATCATGGATGATGAAGATCAAAAGAATTTATTAAAAACTGTAGCTGTAGAATTAGGATATAAAAAAAGTGATGATATTGTAAATGATGCAAGAAATTATATTAGTTACAATAAGATGAAAGGTTATTTACCTAGTGATATTAAAAACACATATAATGCTAAAGAAAAAGAATTACTGAAGTTTTTTGAAGAATATGAGAAAAAGAAAAACGGTATGATTTCTTTAGATTTTGATGATTTATTAATTTATACAATTAAAATTTTAAAGAATTATGAAGATATTAAAGAAAAATATAATCGTAGATATAAACATATATTAATTGATGAATTCCAAGATACTAATAATGTTCAATACGAAATTGTAAGATTATTATCTGGAAATAATACATATTTATATGTTGTAGGCGATCCTGATCAAACTATATATACTTGGAGAGGTGCAGATCAAAGAATTATTTTAGATATTGAAGATGATTATTTTCCTATGAAGACTATAATTTTAAATGAGAATTATAGATCTACAACTAAGATATTAGAACCTTCTAACAAATTGATTGCATATAATAAAGAAAGAGTTAAAAAAGATTTATTTACTTCGAGAAAAGATGGAAAAGAAGTTTATGTAAAATCATTTGGTAATACTGATGCTGAAGGTAATTTTGTTGCTGAAAAAATAATAGAATTAAAAGCTTTGAATAAAGATTTTAAGTATAGTGATGTTGCTGTTTTATATAGATCATCCTATTTATCTCTTGCTATTGAAAATGCGTTAGTTAGAAAAAGCATTCCATATAAAGTTTATGGTGGAATTAAATTCTATTCTAGAAAAGAAGTTAAAGATGCTTTAGCTTATTTTAAGATTATGATTAATCAAAAAGATGATATTTCTTTTGAAAGAATCATTAATGTTCCTAGAAGAAAAATAGGTGATGTTTCAATAGCTAATTTGAAAAAAGAAGCTAATGAAGCTAATTTAAGTATGATTGAATATATAAAAGAAATTCATTTACATACAACATCATTAAAGAATAATGTAGTTTCTTCTTTAAGTAATTTAATTAAAAAAGTAGATGAAACAAAAGATAAATTAATTGCAAACTATGAAGCTTATAGTGAAGTTTTACGTTCTTTTTTAGATGATATTGGATACATTGAATTTTTAGAAGAAGACGAAGATGAAGGTGGAGATAGAGTAGATAACGTTAATGCTTTGATTGAAGATATTAGAAACTATTTGAAAGAAAATCCTGAATCGAGCTTTGTTGATTATTTAAATAATGTTTCTTTACTTAGTGGACAAGATGATATCGACGCTACTAATTCAGTTAATTTAATGACAGTTCATACTGCAAAAGGACTTGAATTTAAATACGTTTTTGTTATTTCTTTAGCTCAAGGTGTATTTCCTAATCAAAGAGCGATGGATGAAAGAAATGATGGTTTAGAAGAAGAGAGAAGATTATGTTACGTTGCTTTTACTAGAGCAAAAGATGAATTATTTGTCTCTTATAATACTTCTTATAATTATGCTAGAGGTTTACCTAACGAACCTAGCCAATTTATTAAAGAAGCAGGAATTAATAGGATGAATTACGGTAATAGTTTCACTTCTAACGAAAGACTTTATAAATATAATTTTAATAGTAGCTTTGAAAAGAAAGTTAATAAAATGGAAAGTGGTATTACTAAAAGTACTAATACAGTTGATTTATCGGCTAAAAATAATATTAATTGGGAAATTGGAGATATTGCAATTCATAAAGCTTTCGGAGAAGGTAAAGTTATTGAAGTTTGCAACGGAATTTTAACAATTGAATTTAAAGATTTTGGTAAGAAAAAATTGTTAGGAAATCATCCTACATTATCTAAAAAAGAAGGAGGTGCAGCATGAATTTTGAAGAAGCAAAAAGAAAACATGAAGAGTTAGTTCGAATTATTGAAAAGTATTCTTATGAATATTATGTATTAGATAATCCAAGTGTAACTGATCAAGAATACGACTCAAAATATGAGCAACTTGAAGAGCTAGAAAAAGAATTTCCTTCTTTAATTACGATTACATCTCCTACTCAAAGAATAGGAAATACAGTATTAAAAGGATTTAAAAAAGTAACACATAGAATTCCTATGATGTCATTAGCTGATGTTTTTAATGAAGATGAATTGCTTGAGTGGAATGAAAAAATAGAAAAAGAATTATATTTAAAAGAAGTTGAATATTCTGCTGAAATGAAGATTGACGGATTATCTTTATCAGTTGTTTATGAAGATGGTGTTCTTCAATATTGTGCTACTAGAGGGGATGGAATTACTGGAGAAGATGTTACTACAAACGCTTTAACAATACCTTCAATTCCTACTAGAATTCCTTTAATGGGACATGTTGAAGTTAGAGGTGAATGTTACATGCCTAAAGCTAGTTTAGAAGCTTTGAATAAAGAAAGATTAGCTAATGGTGAACCTTTATTAGCAAATGCTAGAAATGCTGCAGCTGGAAGCTTAAGAAATCTAGATAGTAGCGTTGCTAAAAAAAGAAAATTAGATGCGTGGTTTTATTATTTTGAAGATGCAGAAAAATTTGGATTTAAAAAACATTACGATTCGATAATGTATCTTAAAAAATTAGGGTTTAAAGTTAATCCTGAGATGAGAGTAGTTAAAGGTAAAGATGAAATTTTAAATTATATTAAAGAATATACTAAAAAGAGAAATTCTTTAGATTATGATATTGATGGTATAGTATTAAAGGTAAATGATTTTAATTATTATAATTCTTTAGGATATACTGCTAAAACTCCTAAATGGGCTATAGCATATAAATTTCCACCAGAAGAAGTTATAACTAAGTTAGAAGATATTGTTTATACAGTTGGAAGAACTGGTAAAATAACTCCTAATGCTGTTTTAGATCCTGTTAGAGTTGCTGGAAGTATAGTAAAAAGAGCAACATTACACAACGAAGATTTTGTAAAAGAAAAAGGATTGATGATAGGGGATTATATAACTTTAAGAAAAGCTGGTGATATTATTCCTGAAGTAGTTAATGCGATAAAAGATAGAAGAACTGGGGAAGAAATACCATTTGAAATGATCACTCATTGTCCAGATTGTGGAAGTGAGTTAGTTAAAGTTGATGCAATGCATTTTTGTTTAAATAAGAATTGTCCTTCTAGACATATTGAAGGATTGATTCATTATTGTAGTAAGGATGCAATGGATATTGATGGAATGGGTGAAAGAGTTGTTGAAGAATTCTTTGCACTTAAATTTATTAGCGATATCCCATCTATTTATTCATTAAAAGATCATCGTGAAGAAATTATTAATATTGATGGTTGGAGTAATAAATCTATTGATAATATTCTTGATGCTATTGAAAAGAGTAAGGAAAATAGTTTAGAAAGATTGCTTTTTGGATTAGGTATTAAAGAAGTTGGTTCTAAAATGGCTAAAACATTAGCTAGAATATTTAAAAATATAGATGAATTAGCATCTAAAACCGTAGATGAATTAAAGCAAATTAACGATGTAGGAGAAGTATGTGCTAATTCTTTATATAATTATTTCCACGATGAAAATAATATTGCTTTAATTGAAAAGTTAAAAGAATTAGGATTAAATATGAAATATTTAGGAAAAGTAGATATTTCAGAACAAAGTATATTTTTTAATAAGAAAGTTGTTTTAACTGGAAGTTTAACTCATTTTTCTAGAAGTGAAGCTACAGAATTATTAGAAAATTTTGGAGCTAAAGTTTCTGGATCCGTATCTAAAGCGACAGATTTAGTTATCGCTGGAGAAGCTGCGGGTAGTAAACTTAAAAAAGCACAAGAATTAAATATTAAAGTAATAAGCGAAGAAGATTTTTTAAATTTAATAAATAAAGCAAGAGGAGATGAATGAAATGAAAAAAGTAGATAAAGAAGTTTTAAAAGATGCAAGTTTAAGACTTATGTTTACTATGGAAGATAGTGAATATGATGTTTTACTTGATGAATTTAGTATTATTCAAAAACAACTAGAATTAATGGGAAAAGTAGATGGAATTGATTCAGTAACTCCTATGACATTTCCTTTTGATGTTAGTGTAACTTATATCAGAGAAGATGAAAGCGAGACTCCTCTTAAAAAAGAAGACGCTTTAAAGAACGCTAAAAATGTCAAAGATGGACAAATTAAACTTCCTAAGGTTGTGGGGTAATTATATATGCATATTTTAGATTTAACTATTAAAGAAATTCATGAAGCTTTAAAGAATAAAGAAACTACAAGTTTAGAGTTAACTTTAGAAGCTATTAAAAGAGCAAAAGAAAATAACGATAACGCTTTTGAAATTATTGTTGAAGAAGAAGCTATTAAAAGAGCAAAAGAAATTGATGCTTTACCTTTTGATGATTCTAAAATTATGTGGGGAATTCCTTATGTCGCTAAAGATAATTTTTCAACAAAAGATATTGAAACAACAGGTAGTAGCAATATTTTAAATGGATATGTTCCTTTATTTAATGCTACTGTTATTAATTTATTAAATGAAAATGGAGCTATTTTAATTGCTAAAGCTACATTAGATGAACTTGCGATGGGTGGAACTGGAACTAGCGGACATAAAGGTATAACTTATAATCCATATGATAAAACACATACTCATTTAATTGGTGGATCTAGTTGTGGTAGTGCTGTTAGTGTATCTAGTGGAATCGTTCCTTTTGCATTAGGAAGCGATACAGGTGATTCTGTTAGAAAACCTGCTTCATTTGCTGGATTAGTTGGTTTTAAACCTACTTGGGGTTTAATTTCTAGATATGGTTTATTTCCTTTTGCTCCTAGTATGGATCACGTTGCATATTTTACTAGAAGTGTATTGGATGCTAGCTTATTAATGAATGTTTTAAGTAAGCATGATGAATATGATTCAACATCTTCTTTTAAAGAAAGACCAGCAACTTATGTTCCTGAAAATAGTAAAATAAGTGGGAAAAAGATAGGTATTTTAAAAGAAGTTTACGATTCTATTGATAATAAAACAATGAAAGATTCATTTGATAATTTAATGAACAAATTAAAAGAAGAAGGTGCTTCTGTTGATTTTGTTTCAATTGATAAAAACTTATTAGCTAGTATTTATCCAGCATATATTGTTATAAGTAGTGCTGAAGCTACTTCCAATAATGCTAATTTAGATGGTATTAAATTTGGACCTTATTATGATGGAAAGAGTTATCAAGATGTTATGATTAAAGCAAGAACTAATGGTTTTTCTAATTTAATCAAAAGAAGATTTGTATTAGGAAGCTATGCTTTAATGAGTGAGAACCAAGAAGAAGTATTTTTAAGAGCACAAAAGATTAGACATCTTTTAGTTAATAAAGTTAATGAAATATTTAAAGAGTATGATTCTATTGTTGGTTTAGCTGGACCAACAACTGCTCCATTAATAAACGGATCAAGCGATAAATTATCAGATACTTATTTAATTGCTGATAACTATTTAGCAATTGGTAATTTTGGTGGTTTCCCTTCAATCACTTTACCTTTAGGTTTTGAAAATGGATTACCATTTGGAATCAATTTTACAAATAAACCATTTGATGAAGTTAATTTATTTGAAATTAGTATGAAAGTAGAAGAATTGACAGGATTTAAAAATTTAAGTGTAAATACATTCAAGGAGGGAAAATAGTATGAATTTTGAAGCTATTATCGGTTTAGAAATACACGTAGAAATGAAAACAAAATCAAAAATGTTTTCAACTGCTCCAATTGATTTTAAAGCTGAAGCTAATACATTAATCGCTCCTTTAGATATAGCTTTTCCTGGTACGATGCCTAGAGTTAATAAAGAAGCTGTTAAAAACGCAATAAGAGTTGCAAATGCTTTACATATGGAAATAGACCATGAATTATGGTTTGATAGAAAAAATTATTTTTATAGTGATTTACCAAAAGGATATCAAATTACTCAACAAGCTAGACCAATAGGAAAAGAAGGTTATTTAGAAATTGAAGTTGACGGTGTTAAAAAAAGATGTGATATTGAAAGAATCCACATGGAAGAAGATACATGTATGCAACACCATTTTAGTGATTACACTCTTTTAGACTATAATCGTGCTGGAATCCCTTTAATTGAAATTGTTTCTAAACCTGTTTTAAGAAGCGGTGCTGAAGCAAGAAAATATGTTGAAAAGATTAGGGAAATCGTTACGTTTTCTAATGTTAGTGATGGAAAAATGGAAGAAGGAAGTCTTAGATGTGACGTCAATGTTTCTATTAGACCATATGGCGTTGAAAAATTTGGTACCAAAGTTGAAGTAAAAAATATCAACTCATTAGCTCACATTGAAAAAGCAATTGATTTTGAGATTAAAAGACAATCAGAACTTCTTTTGTTAGGTAAAAAAGTTCAACAAGAAACTAGAAGATATGATGAAGCTAAAAAAGAAACAGTGTTGATGAGAGTTAAGACTGAAGCAGCAGATTATAAATATTTTACAGAGCCTAATATTGCTCCAATTAAAATAGATGATTCTTTTATACAAAATGCAATAGATACATGCCCAGAACTTTATGATCAAAAATACGATAGATTTGTTAAAAATTATGCTTTAAATCCTACTGATATTAAGATTTTATTGTCTAATGTTGATTATGCTAATTATTATGATTCATGTTCTAAATACACATCTAATTATCAAAATTTAGCTAACTTTATTATTAGTTCTGTTTTAGGTTATTTAAATAAACAAGCTTTAGATATTAAAGACTTTAAAGTTGAACCAAAATATATAGCTGAACTTGTTGATTTACTTAAAAATAAAGAAATCAACTCAACACAAGGAGCAGATATTTTTGCTAAAGTTGTTAAAGAAAATAAATCTCCGATTAAAATAAAAGAAGAAACTGGTGCATCTTTAATTAGTGATGAAACTAAAATTTTATCTTTAATTCAAGAGGTTATTGTAGCTAATCCAACTTTACCTGCTGACTTTAAAGCTGGCAAAACAAGAGCACAAGGTTTTGTTATGGGGCAAATTATGAGAAAAACTGGTGGTAAAATCGATCCAGCAGTAGCTAATAAATTAATTGTTCAAGAGTTAAATAAGTAATTTAGTTTATTTGTTTTTATTATTTTTGTTATATTTGTAAATCTTTGAAAATAACGCGCATGCCCGTGAAGTAAATTGAATATACTTTGTCATTTACTACTTTGAATATTAATAATATTTTATATTGACTTTATTTTAGTTTAATTTAATATATATGTAGTTTTGAAAACTAGATAAAATGAGGTTGATTATGAAGTATAAAATTGTTGTAGATAGTTCATCAAATTTAACAAAAGATTATTTAAAAGAAAGTGATGATATTGGTTTCGATGTAGCTCCTTTAACAATTAGAATTAATAATAAAGAATATGTAGATGATGGAAGTTGTAGTGAAGAAGAATTGTTAAAAGCGTTAAGCGAAACAAAAGAAAAAACTTCATCGAGTTGTCCTTCACCCGATAATTTTTTATCTAAATTAGAAGGAGCTGAAAAATATATTATTATCACAATATCTTCTAAATTAAGTGGTGCTTTTAATAGTGCAAATGTTGCTAAAAATATGTATGATCATCCTGAAAACGTTATGGTTATTGATTCTAAATTAGTAGCTGGAGCTATGAGAATTTTAGTAGATAAGGCTGTACAATTAATCAAAGAAGATAAAAGTTTTGAAGAAATTGAAAACGAATTAATAAAACAAAGAGATGATAATAAATTATTATTTGTTTTAGATAAGTTTGATAATTTGATTAGAAATGGTAGAGTAAATAAGATTTTAGGATTTTTAGCTAGTAAATTATCTATTAAACCACTTTGTTATGGTGATGATGGTGAAATTAAGATTATGGCTAAAATAAGAACCTTTGCTGGTGTTATTAAAAAAATGTCAGTAGAAATTGGTAATATGGTATCTTCTACAAAAGGAAGAAAATGTATAATTTCCCATACAAAGAACGAGGAATTCGCATTGATTTTAAAAGATTTAATCGAAAAAACGTATGAATTTGATTCTGTTGATATAGAAGAAAATAAATGCCTATGTGCATATTATTCTTTAGAAGGCGGAATTATTGTATCTTTTTAATAATTGCATTAATTTAATTAATGATATAAAATATTAAGGCTACGAAAGGAGAAATTAAAACGATGCTTCAATGGTATGATTATATATTCTGGGTTCTTGCTATTATAATTGTTATTTTAAGTTTGCTCCAAGGTGGTAAATCTGAAGGTGCTTCTGGTGCTATTACTGGTGGTGGCTTCAACGTTTTCGTTAAAACCAAAGAAAGAGGGAGTGAGCTTATTATTAGTTATTTAACCCTTGGATTTGGTATTTTGTTCTTATTCTTTGCATTACTTTCTGCATCTTTAACAAAAGGTAGTACAGATTCTAGTGAATCTACAGATAGTGCAATTAGAATAATGCAAATTATATCTAATTTATAAAAAATATAAGCCTCAGTTACGAGGCTTTTTTTAATGCTTAAAAATATTAATATTTCACAATCTTGGGAATTAAAATGGTACAAGTTTGGGAATTTAAACCTCACAATCTTGGGAATTAAAATGGTACAAGTTTGGGAATTTGTTTGAAATAAATCGATTTTATGGGTATAATAAAGCTATGAAAAATTATTTGAAAAGATTGATAGAAAAAAAGATTGATAGAAAACTTAAATCATCAGGGGCTATTCTTGTTGTTGGACCTAAATATTGTGGTAAAACGACTACTTGTTCTATTTTTAAGAAGAGTAGTATTGAATTAATTGATAATCGTATTATAGATATAGTTTCTAGCGATCCAAAGAATGCTTTAATCGGTGAATATCCTAGAATGATTGATGAATGGCAAAATGTTCCAGAATTATGGAATTATATAAGGAAAAAAGTTGATGATGACAATCAGTTTGGAGAATTTATCTTAACAGGTAGTACCACCCCATTTTATACGGATAAAATATATCATTCTGGGGCAGGAAGAATTGTTACAATCAAAATGAGAACTATGTCTTTATACGAGTCTAAAGATTCAAGTGGTTTAATATCATTAAAAGAGCTATTTAATAATGAAAATTTCAATATTTTTAATTTAAACGAAAATAGTTCTCTTTCCAATATTGCGTATTTAATTTGTAGAGGTGGTTGGCCACATTCATTAGTTGAAGATAAAGACATTAGTTTAGAAATTACAAAGAATTATTATGATGGTCTTTTTAACTTTGACAATAATGAAAATTCTAAATATAAAAATAAAAAACCAGAAATATTAAAAATGCTATTAAGAAGTTATGCTAGAAATATCTCTACTGAGGCTTCATATCAAAATATTTTAAAAGATATTACAGAATCAAATGCTAGAAATATTGATATTAAAACTTTTAATAGTTATTTAGATATTGCTAAAGATTTATTTATTATTGAAGATATTGATGCGTGGGCCCCTAATTTGAGAAGCAAAAGTGCAATAAGAACAACACCAACACGCCATTTTGTTGATACATCTATTGCATGTTTAGCTTTAAATATATCTAAAGACGATCTTATGAATGACGCAAATACTTTTGGATTATTTTTTGAAGATTTTGCTATAAGAGATTTAAAAATATATGCTGATTCATTAGATGGCGAAGTTAGACATTTTAGAGACTCTAAAGGATTAGAATGTGATGCTATCATTCGTTTAAATGATGGAAGATGGGCTGCAATTGAAATAAAGCTTGGAAGTGAAAAAGGTATTGAAGAAGCAGCAAAAAATTTAACAAAGCTAGAAAATGAATTAGATGAAAAATTTAAAAAACCATCATTTAAAATGATATTAGTTGCAAATGGAATGGCTTATAGAAGAAAAGATGGTATATATGTTGTTCCTATTAATTTATTAAAAGATTAATTAGTTTTTTATATTGTAAAAATTTATATAACTTTAATTATGTATTTTTATAAAATATGATAGAATTTTTGATATGGAAAATATTAAAGAATACGTAAAAAATAAAAAAGAAAAAATCAAAAAAGAAATCGAAGAAAAAAACCTTAAACTTTGTTTAGGAATCGTTCAAGTTAATAAAGATCCTGCAAGCAATGCTTATATTAAAGGAAAGATTAAAGATTGTGTTGAATGTGGTATTGAATATAAATTATTTCAACTTGATGAAGCTATAAGCGAAGATGAATTATTGAAATTTGTAGATAAACTAAATAATGATGATTCTATAACTGGTTTTATTGTTCAAATGCCTCTACCAAAACAAATTGATGAAGAAAAAGTAAAAAGAGCTGTAATTAAAGAAAAAGATGTAGATGGATTTAATCCTTTATCAAAATTTTCTCCAGCTACTCCAAAAGGAATATTAACTTATTTAGAAGATAACGATTTTGAATTTAGTGGTAAAAATGCTGTTATTTTAGGAAGAAGTAATATCGTTGGAAAACCAATGCACGACTTATTACTTAAAAAGAACATGAATGTAACGATATTACATTCTAAAACCACTGAAGAAGATAAAAAGTTTTATATTGAACATGCTGATTTAATAGTTGTAGCAATCGGAAAGAAATATTTCCTTGATAATAGATATAGTTATAAAGAAAATTGTGTTGTTATCGATGTAGGAATTAATAGAGATATAGATAATCATTTATACGGTGATTGTGTACCTGATTTAAATGTTAAATTTTTATCTCCTGTTCCGGGTGGTGTTGGATTATTAACAAGATTAGCGTTAACATTAAATTTATTAGAAGTTGAATAAAAGGATGGTGAAATAATATGGATTTTAATATTGGAAAAGTAGAAGTATACGGTGTTGATTTTGCTATTAAAGCAAGTGGAAACCCAATGAGAACTAAATTTAATAGAGAAAAAGTAAATGAAAAAGATATGAAAAGAGCTATTAGTTTAGGATCGACAAAAAACGGAGAAGGTCACGATAATTATTTAAAAGGATGCGTAGTTGAATTCGATATCACTGCTCCTTTATATTGGTGGAAAGAAGCTCAAAGATATCATTGGTTTGATTTTGTTTCATCTCAATCAACAATGCATTGTTTATTAAAATTTGATTTAGAAAATCAATGTGTAAATGAAACTAATAAGGAAATCATTGCAATTTTAAATAAAATGAAAGATGAATATAATGCGATAAGCGATGAAGATGTCGCATTAAAAAAAGAAAAGTGGAGAGAGCTCGTAGCATCAACTCCATGTGGATTCTGTTTAGGTGCAACGATGGTAACAAACTATCAACAACTTAAAACAATGTACAAACAAAGAAGATTTCATAAATTAAAAGAGTGGCATGTATTCTGTGATTGGCTTGAAACCTTACCTCATTTTATGGAATTAACTGGATTAGAAGGTTTTAAAAACAATACTCAAAATTAAGTAAAAAAAATCTCACGAAGTCAATTCGTGAGATTTTATTTTATTTATTTTATTTCTTTTCGACTATTTCGTTATTTTCTTCTTTTTTATCTTCGTCTTTTAATTCGATTTCAATAACTTCATCTTCGTCTTTATTTTTCTTAGTTTTTGATTTTTTCTTTTTATCTTCTTTTGGTTCTTCTGGGTTTTCGATTATATCTTTTTTATCTTTATCTTTAGATTTTTTATTTACAATTGATATCTTTTTACTATCTCCTAATAATGTAACTAATACATAACCAAGTCCACCGACAATAAATGTGATACCCATTAAAATTACTATGAAGCTAAAAGTCTTTTCATCTTTTAATTCTAAAACAAGGATTGTGATACCTAAAGCTAACATTAATGCGATTACAATAGTGTAAATAACAGCTCTTTTAATATCTTTTTGAATGTAACATAATACGCATTCAATTAGTAAAGTAACACTTAATACTAATAATGTAAGAGATATTATAAGAGGTAATAAATCTTGTAACAAACTTGGTTTTATATATAAAACTATACCTAATGCAGTGATAAGTGAACCAGTAATTACATCGCTACTTAATATTCCTTTTCCTAATAAAAATGATAAGCAAATAGAAAATAATCCGAAGATTACAAATACTGTACCTACACAATAACTTATTGATTTTTCTAATCCTTCGCTATTACAAAAACATAAAAATATTATACCGATAGCGATTAAAATTAATCCTTCAAAAGTTTTTATAGATTTTTCTAAAATCTTTTGTTTCTTTTCATCCATATTCAATTCTCCTTTATCCTTTATAATTATAGTATAATTATTTATAATTTATAGTTAAATTGTGGAGAAATTTATGAAAAAAGAATTATTGGTTAATTATGCTAAATTAATAGCTAGAGTTGGTTTAAATGTTAATAAAGGACAAGACGTTATGCTTGAATGTTCTTTAGATCAAAAAGAATTTATTGAATATTTAGTTGAAGAACTTTATTTAGCTGGAGCTAGAAAAGTATTTGTATTTTTTAATGATCCAATTATTACAAAATTAAATATTAAATATCAAAGTGAAGAAGATTTAGGTACTTTAGAAACTTTTGAAAAAGATAAGTGGGAATATATTGCTGATAAATGCGCATGTAGATTATTTATTGAATCTGATGATCCAGATGCATTAAATGGAATTGATATTAAAAAATATACAAATGCAAAAATTAAAAAGAGTAAAATTATTAAACCTATTAGAGAAAAATTCGATAATAAAGTTCAATGGTGTATCGCAGGAGTTCCTAGTAAAGAATGGGCTAAAAAAGTATTTCCTAATTTAAATGAAGAAGATGCTCAAGAAGAATTATTTAAAGCGATTTTAAAAGTTAGTAGAGCTTATGAAGGTGATCCTATTGAAAATTGGAAAAAACATGATGAAGATTTAAGAAGTAGAGCTGAGCATTTAAATTCTTTACATTTAGAAAAATTACATTACACATCTAAAAACGGAACAGATTTTACAGTTCATTTATTAAAAAATGTTAAATGGTGTGCTGGAGGAGAATATGGTCAAGAATCTAGAATTTATTTTCAACCAAATATTCCTACAGAAGAATGCTTTACCTCACCTAAAAAAGGAGCATGTGAAGGAGTTGTTGTTTCGGCTAAGCCTTTAAGTTTAAATTCAAATCTAGTTGAAGATTTTAAGATCTATTTTAAAGATGGAAAAGTATCTAAAGTAGAAGCGAGAAAAGGAAAAGAATTATTAGAAGAATTAGTAAAGATGGATGAAGGAAGTTCGATGTTAGGAGAAGTTGCTTTAATCCCATTCAATTCTCCAATTAATAATACTGGATTAATATTCTATTCAACTTTATACGATGAAAATGCTTCATGTCACTTAGCTTTAGGAGCAGGTTTTGAAAATTTAATGGATAACTATGAAAATATGACATTAGATGAAATACATGAAGCAGGTATCAACGATTCGATTAATCATGTTGATTTTATGATTGGAAGTGAAGATTTAGACATTGTTGGTTATGATTTTGATGGGAAAGAATATCAAATATTTAAAAATGGTGATTGGGCTTTTTAATAATGAAATATAAAAATATTTTTAAAGAAGAATTTAGAATCACAAACAACATGATCACAAATAAAGATTACTTAAAGTTAAGTAGTATTTTAGATATTGCTCAACAAGTAGCTGGTGACCATGCTGATAAATTAGGTATTGGATATCACGACTTTATTAAAAAAGATCTTATATGGGTTGTTGCAAGAAATAGAGTAGAAATTATTAATAATATTTCTGATATTAAAAAAGTAAGTGCTACAACATTTGCATTTAATTCTAGGTTGTATGAATTTCCTAGAGATGTATTGATTAAAGTAGGAAACAAAGAAGTAGCTAAAATTAGACAAACTTGGGTTGTATATAATATAAAGAAAAATGAGATGGAAAGTTTTTCTTTTGATGAATTTGCTACTGATAGAGAATCTTTATTTAATTATAGAATTAGGAAAATACATGTTACTAATAAAGAAGAGTTAACTTATATTAAAGATGTTAAGATTCCTTTGTCGTATTGTGATCATAATGGTCATTTAAATAATACTCATTATTTAGATTTTTATTATGATGAATATTGGTGTAATCATCAAGTTGATGTTAAAGCTTTTCAAATAGATTATATTAATCAAGCATATTTAAACGAAACCATATCTTTATATATAAAGGATGAAAATAATAAACATGTCTTATATGGTTATAGAGGAGAAGATAGAATATTTGTATTAGAAGTTGAGTATTTTTAATTTTATTATTAAGAAATAATTAAAGTATTTATTATGAATAAAAATTTAGCTAATTCATTATTAGGATTAAGTTTATTACTATATTCATGTTCCATAGTTGATAATAAAATACAAATAAATTAAGATATGGTAATTTTTATACACTAAATACTTTGTTTGAAAATGAGTTATTAACTCATGAAGATTTATTGAAAATAGCTTTTTTTAAAAATAACTATGATAATCCATGTGGAACTAATTATAATGAGAATTATAAAATAGATACATTAGATGGAGATATCGAAAATAAAGCCAAGGAAGATTTATATTTATTTTATAAAAATGATTCTAGTGAAGATGTAAATTATAATAAAATTTAAATTAGAAAATATTGTGGATTATATAATGGATATTATGCAATTGCATTTAAAGATGTTGAATCTGGATTTCTAGTAATAACAGAAAAAACTATTGATGATATAGTTTTTCAATATCCTTCTTCATCGTCGTTGGAAGTTTTAATGTATAAGATTTAATATTTTATATTATCTATATTAGATAATAAGATGATATTTAATAAATAGAGATGAGTGAAAATTTTTTATTTTCCTCTTGCTTTATTAATATAGCCTATGTATAATTAATAACACTTGCGTCGATAGAAGTAAGTCAATAAAAATTATAAAAAAATATTTATAAAAAGTAGTTGACTTTAGTATGGCGTAAGTTGTAAAATTATATTCGCGCATTTAAGAAAAGACTTCTTAATGATTAGAAATCAATGCGCTAGAGATCTTTGAAAACTAAACAGAAATGTACAATTGATTACGTCAATTTATTTAAGCGGAAATTAAAAATTTTTAAACCAGAATAATTATGAACTAGAGATATAAACTTTTTGAGAGTTTGATCCTGGCTCAGGATGAACGCTGGCGGCGTGCC